>JAPKCR010000676.1 GCA_026421135.1 Sulfitobacter sp.
CTCATCTCCACCGTTTTCAATGCAGAACTGGTCCCACGCCGCGTTCGCCGCCACGATGACACCGTCACGGTCAAGTATGACGACCTCATCGACCATTGCATCGATGAAGGCCGAGGCGCTTAGACGATCAAACAAGTAATTTCCACTGTCTGACAGTGCTCCCTCCATGCTGCAATTGTGGAACCTTCCATGAATCTCATGGAATTGACAAGTTATCTTACCGGGCGACTAAAATGGAGTGCGACCTCTAACGTCATTTCCGGAAAACGCAGAGCCCGTCGCCTCTAGGATTGATGTTGCACCTTGGGATAGGCTCTATCGGCAACGTGCTCGGGCCGACATCAAGAAATCCTCTTTACCCCGTCGAGGAGCTCTTTCTGCAAATGCGTCCCATGCAAGACAGAGATATCCCCTGTTGTTTCCAACACAACAGCCCGCACATCAAAGAAATTGAGGACATTGGCTTCGCGTAGCTTCGCAATCAGATCATCTTCCGCCACGCGTGTAGATCGAAGGGCCTCTGGCAGAATTTGGCCGTCCTGCATTAACAAGACTGGGGAATTCTGGACGATAACTTGAAAGCGATCTGATGATTTTCGTAGTCGGGCGAAGATGTATTGGACGCCGAGCAAGCTTCCGATCGCTAATGAGGTCTGGAAAAAGGCCGGCCATGAGGTAGCCTGACTTGCACCGGCCAAAAGAGAACCAATTGCAACGGTGACAACAAAATCAAAAGCCGTCATTTTAGAGAACGCACGCAGTCCGACAATTCGGACTACGAAGACGACCCAGCAGACAGCAACCGATGACAGGGCAAGCCCCCTAATGATCATATCGAGCGGTTCGTGTGAAAAGAACATAATTAAATTAACCTTATTCAAGAACGGATCGGATGTTGCCGAAAGGTATGGGTGGGACAAATTCCCGCTTCGTCAACGGGGCGACCTGGCATAGTTGATAAAGAGCATTGCCATTGTGATTACGACGCCGAAGGCGATAAGACCCAGATAACGCTCGTAAATTCCGTCGACATTATTTGGCAGGAAAAAGAAGATCGGAGCGGATGTTGTCCATAGGGCTGAGAACCCAAAAAGCACGCGGCGGTAATTTACACCAACACGTGATGCGCCCTGCCCCATGGCCCATGGCAAGACGGCCAGCAAAAGGCCGAGGACGTAGACAAGATAGATATGGATTACGATCCCTTCGCTATCGTTGTCCCCATATTCATTGCGCGCACCAACCAAGAATACGATGAGAGCAAGTAAAGCGAACCCGACTGCCCCTACGCTCCACCGCCATCCACCCAAATGGACATGAGAAGCCGCCAACGCGACAGATACGAGGGATGCCGAAAACGCGTAAATGCCAATATCGACAATGAACTCGTATTTGCCCGCACCAAGATCACTGATCGTGTCAGCAATCCAATCATGGTTGGGTACCACAAAATCTGCGATCAGGATCGCCAAGCCAAAAATTGCACAGCCGAGGATCGCGTAAGAACTGAGTGCGATTACAAAAGCCTCATCGCGCTGGATCTCTGGCCTTGCTGCTTGATAACTCATTGTCTGCACTCCTCGACGCTGAAATCTCGTTAGGGCCACACGGCATGTCGTTCCGGGTCTATAGCGGTCTATGCTCGCCCCCGTTTCTGGAAGCACAAATTATTCTCGACGGCCTAATATCGTCGTATGTGAGCCGTTCATGCTTGAGCGGGCTGAATGTACCTTGGGCCAAGTTGTCAATGACGGTTCGTACTAGGACGTCGCTGTAATTTCGCCTAGGTTATCTGCTTTTTCCGCGCCGCGAGATCCCATGGGTTGATCCGGCCCCACTGTCGTATCCACAGAGGTTTGCGCTTCGATTTCAGCATTCAGCTCTGCACCCAAAAGCACAATGAACGCCGATATCCATAGCCACATTAGCAAGATGATAACGCCCGCCATGCTACCAAAAGATTCATTGTAACTACCGAAATTACTTACATAAATCGAGAACCCGACGGAGGCCACAAGCCAAATTACGCAGGCAGTAACTGCACCCGGGGTCAACCACTGCCACTCGGCGTTATCTCGTGCGGGACCATAGCGATACAGGACCCCTAACCCGAAGACAGACAAGACCGCCAATGCCAACCAACGAAGCAGCGACAATGTTGTTTCCATCCAGCTGGGCAAGGCACTCAGCTCATGCATGGCAGGTACTGCCAATGTAGAATGCAGAC
>JAPKCR010000677.1 GCA_026421135.1 Sulfitobacter sp.
CCGCCATGTGCCACGCTTTCGTATACCCCTTGTATTCTCTCTTCCAATGGCCGGGTTTCAGATGCAAAAGTGATCCAACTGGTCAATGAACTAGGCCCCAAGAAATGGTCTCTGATCGCGTCAAATCTGCCCGGTCGCATTGGGAAGCAGTGCCGTGAGCGTTGGCACAACCACCTGAACTCTGGTATCCGCAAGGGGCCGATGAAGACAGGCGAATCAAAACGTGTCACATTATGCGATATCCAGGGATGCACTCGACAAAAACGGCGGCCTTCCAAACAGTGCGTGCGCCATGGCGGGGGCAAGCGGTGCTCGTCAGAGGGCTGTCCCCGCGGGGCGGTCTACCCGACCAACATGTGTATCAAACATGGGGGAGGGATACGATGCCTAACACCGGGCTGCGGAAACGCAGCGTGGACGCCGGAGGAAGACAAGAATATCTACGAGGCGCACGCGCGCATTGGCAACAAGTGGGCCGAGATTGCCAAACTGCTTCCGGGACGGACGGATAATGCCATCAAAAACCACTGGAACTCGTCAATGAAGCGTAAGATGGCCGACGACCCCGCTGTGGAGGGGGGTGGCAGCGGGGATGGAGATGGCGGATCCGGCGGGTCCGGTGGGCCCCGACCTCGAAAGACTGCCCGAAGTGGAGGGCGGGCGGGAGGCAGCCGCAGCTGGGGCGGTGCTGGACGGCGCAGCGGGGCAGCGCGCAAAAGAGATGAGCGTGGGGCAGGGATGGTATTCCCTGAGTTGGCAGGGTCATTAGGGTGGTTGGGCGCATTCGGTGAAGCGGATGAAAAGGGTGAAACGGGTGACGCGGCGCAAGGGCAGCGCGCCCAAGGACCCCGCACTCGGGAAGAAGCGCGCGCAGTAGAAGATAAGCTGTGGTTGAGCGTGATCTAAGTCCTTTTTAAGGGCTAGAGCTCGAGTGAAACCGTGGTATGCTGCATAGAGCTCGGCTTCAGCTGTTGAGTTGCTGGTGGTTGCTGAGAGTCTGGAGTGCCAGTCTATGGCTTGTCCTCGGAAGGATCCATCGTCGGCTGTGTAACCAATGAGTGCGACGTAACCGAGTCTAGCTCGGCCTACTGGGTAGTTGCTGTCGGCATAGAAACGGATTTCTACCTTTTTGTTAGCGGGGATTTCGGTGTATTTAATACCGTGTCGGGGTGTACCCTTAAGGTATCTGCAAACTTGTTTCAGGGCCTGCATGGCATGGAACCCTGGTTTGGAGACGTAACGTGACAGAATTGAAGTTGCTGTTGAGATGTCGGGTCGTGTAAATCGGGATAAGTATAGCAATTTTCCGACGATTGTACGATAGTTGACGCCATATATTGGCTGAAGATCGGCGTAGATTGCCTTTTCTTCCTCAGTTAGGTTATTGTATGATTCTGTTTCATTGATGGACACGTCGTCTATTTCATCGAATGCATCTGTAGCATCGTGGATGTCCTCGTGCCTTTGTTTGGCCTCGCGGCAAGCGCGTTTCTTTGCAAGGAGAGCGGCGTGTGCCGCTCTTAATGGAATTGTCTCATCTAGGAGTTTGGCCAAGGTTTTATGTATTGGAACCTGTGTTGGCTTTTGTATTATCTTTTGTAAGTTTAGCTAGTATGAGTATTTGTTGGGTCAATCCGGGTTGATATATGAGAGTGAAGTTCTCGCCGTGATCGACTTCGATGGTTGTAGGGTCGACGTATCCGTCTTCGCCTGGGTTTCCGATAGCTGATTGGTGAAGTGCCTGTTGGACTTTACATCCTAAGGTTTCTTCTTGCACTTGAGCGAGTCCGAGTTCGAACGTTTGCCCATTGTGTTGTGGAGATTGTAGCTCTTTCACGAATGTTTCATATTCATGATTGTGTGGGAAAAGAGCAGTGCCATCATCGATGTATGATGCGTAAAGCTGAATCTCACTATTTTCGTTAAACCGACGGTGTAGATTATGGTCCCCCCTCGATGGTGTGAAACCGAGATCGGAGAGGTGAGTGTCGAGTGCTGTTGCAAATAGATAGCCGGCGTTGGGCATACCATATACATTTTTAAGCAATACGCAGACGATTGGAACTCCGCGAGAGTCGCGAGTTTCGAGTTCTTTTGGGAGTCGAATTATGATTCGATTTGGGTTAGCAGGATCAAGGTCAGCTGATGTGAATGCTAGTTTAATATCCGTTGCAAAGAGCAATCGTCTGGTAAAGACTGAGAGTGCGGCTAATAACCG
>JAPKCR010000070.1 GCA_026421135.1 Sulfitobacter sp.
TCGATTCTCGATTGTTCCGTGCGCAGTGCCCGCCCTTTTAATGGCGGGCTCGCACGATGAAGCTGACCTTCAAGAGTCGGCGCAAGGTCAATCCGGCCTCCCCCACCGGATCAGAGCCGCTGGCATCTTACCAGATGCAGCAAAATCCCCAAGGCTATATATGGCGGTCGCGGCGCAAGCCCATTGCGGCAACGCCGCGCCACACCTTCGACTTCAAAGGCGAAAACCGCGCGCCTTAGGCTGATTGCAGCAATCCTTGACGCTTGCCTACGGCCCAAGCCTGTGCAGCTGCGCCAAACCGCTGGAACAAGGGGCGCGACACCGGATCATTGGCGGCGTCCCATTCAGGGTGCCACTGCACCGCGAGGGTGAAACCGGGTGCCCCCCTGATATAAATCGCCTCGGGCGTGCCATCATCCGCAAAGCCGTCAATCACAACACGTGGACCGGGTTCTTTGATGCCCTGCCCGTGCAATGTGTTCGTCCGCACCTTTGTTGCCCCTAGAATTTCATGGAAAATACTGCCGTGTGTGAACGTCACATCGTGCCGCAATTCGAATTTCTCTTCTATTGTACCATCGGGGGGCATCCGGTGGTTCATCCGCCCCGGCAGATCGCGAATTTCAGGGTAGAGCGATCCCCCCATGGCGACGTTAACCTCTTGAAAGCCACGGCACACGCCAAAGAACGGCTGCCCCCGTTCCACGCAGGCGCGGATAAGACCCAATGCAATCGCATCACGTGCGCGGTCAAAGGTACCATGCGCTTCGGTCTCGGCCTCGCCGTATTCTTCGGGATGCACGTTTGGGCGGCCCCCTGTGAACAGAAAACCATCGCAGGCGACCAACAGTTCCTCGACTGAAACAAGTGACGGGTCACTGGGAATGATCAACGGCATGCAGCCCGATACCTGCGCAACTGCAATAGTGTTCATCGTACCGGCGGCGTGGATCGGGTACTGGTCATTCAAAAGGCCGGCATTGCCAATAATACCGACGACAGGACGTGACATATGCAGCCTCAAACTTGCGAATAGTTCAAAGCTTATCGCGTCCTCCGCACGACCTCAACACCCCATAAATGTTCCGCATCAGGCTTCCGCGGTGATCCCGGTTGCCGCAATGCCGGCCAGTCCGGCCTCGACATCATTGTCAGATGTGTCGCCCGTCACGCCAACCGCCCCTATCACCGCGCCCTTGGCATCACGCAACAAGATGCCACCGGGTACCGGCACAACTGCGCCCCCGTAAACGCCGTTTACCGCTGACATGAAATACGCCTGCGCCTCGGCACGGGCCATCTGCGCGCGACCGGCCATCCCAAGCATCACCGCACCATAGGCCTTGCCATGCGCAATGCCGAAACGCCCCGGTGCGGCACCATCTTCACGCTCGAATGCCTGCACATGCCCGCCCGCGTCCAAGACAACGACCGACAATGGCTTGAACCCCATCTCGCCGCCTTTTTTCAGCGTCTCTGCAATAATTATCCGCGCCTGATCTAACGATACCATCAACCTAAACCTTTTTCATTTTGCCAATTAAACTCCGGGGAGCGCGAGGGGTTGGCCCCTCGCTTCTCACCCTTCAACCTTGCGCAGCTTTCAACTCAAGCCGCCGCGCATGCAACACCGGCTCGGTATAGCCCGAGGGCTGCACGCGCCCTTTCATCACCAGATCACAGGCTGCCTTGAATGCAATCCCGTCAAAAGACGGTGCCATGGGTTTGTACAAAGGATCACCCGCGTTTTGCCCATCCACAACTGCGGCCATCTTTTTCAGCCCTGCCATCACCTGATCTTCGGATATCACACCGTGATGCAGCCAGTTTGCCAATGCCTGCGCTGAGATCCGGCAGGTCGCGCGGTCTTCCATCAGGCCGACGTCATGAATGTCCGGCACTTTGGAGCAGCCCACACCTTGATCGACCCACCGCACCACATAGCCAAGGATCCCCTGGGCGTTGTTTTCGATTTCTTGATTGATCTCGGTGTCAGACAGATTGCGACCCGTTAAAACCGGAATATTCAACAGCGCGTCTAGTGTGCCACGCGCACCACCGGCTTTAATCTCTTCTTGCCGCGCCAACACGTCGACCTGATGGTAATGCATCGCGTGCAATGTTGCGGCTGTCGGCGACGGCACCCAAGCACAGTTTGCACCCGCCTTGGGGTGACCTATCTTAGCCTCCATCATCGCTTCCATCATGTCGGGCATGGCCCACATGCCTTTGCCGATTTGGGCCTTGCCCTGCAAACCGCAGGCCAGACCAATGTCGACGTTGCGGTCCTCATAGGCCGCTATCCACGCTGAATTCTTCATCTCGCCTTTGGGCACCATCGGCCCCGCTTCCATCGAGGTGTGGATTTCGTCGCCAGTCCGGTCAAGGAAACCAGTGTTGATAAAGGCCACCCGCGATTTCGCGGCGCGGATACATTCGGCAAGGTTGGCCGAGGTGCGGCGCTCTTCGTCCATGATACCCAGCTTGACCGTATTGGCAGGCAGGCCCAGCACGTTTTCCACATGGGTGAAGATTTCGTCGGCAAAGGCAACTTCGTCAGGCCCGTGCATCTTTGGCTTAACCACATAAACCGACCCCGCGACCGAATTGCGAAGCCCGTCTGTCTTTTGCAGATCGTGCATTGCGATCAGCGTTGTGATCATCGCGTCCATCAGCCCTTCGCCGACTTCTTTGCCGTCACGGTCAAGCACGGCAGGGTTGGTCATCAGATGGCCCACATTTCGGATCAGCATCAGCGACCGGCCTTTGACCGTTAGTGCAGAACCATCCGGTGCCGTGTATTCACGGTCAGGGTTCATCGCGCGGGTAACTTGCTGACCACCCTTTTCAAAGGTTTCGGACAGATCACCCTTCATCAGACCCAGCCAGTTGCTATAGGCGACGACTTTGTCTTCGGCATCCACAGCGGCAACGCTGTCTTCGCAATCCATAATCGTGGACAGCGCAGATTCCATCAAAACATCCGACACATGGGCTGGGTCGGTTTTGCCAATCGGGTGATCCGAATTAATCTGGACTTCAATATGCAGCCCGTTGTGCTTCAACAAAATTGCGGTCGGCGCGTCTGCGGCACCACGATAGCCCGCAAATTGCGCAGGATCGGCAAGACCGCCAGCCGCGTCCCCGACCGACAAGTTCAATGACCCGTCTGAAACCTTGATCCCTGAAACATCGGCCCAAGAGCCAGCAGCCAGCGGCGCTGCCTCGTCTAGAAACGCCTTGGCCTTGGCCACCACCCGCGCACCACGCTTTGCATCATAGCCTTTGCCCTGCGGCAGGTCGCCCAAAGCGTCCGTCCCGTAAAACGCATCATACAAACTGCCCCAACGGGCATTGGCCGCGTTCAAGGCAAAGCGGGCGTTGGTGATTGGCACCACCAACTGAGGGCCCGGCACGGAAGCGATTTCGGGGTCAACGCCAGCAGTATCGATTGAAAAGGCAGGTCCCTCGGGCACCAAGTAACCGATTTCGCGCAGAAAAGCGGTATAGGCAGCCGCGTCGTGAGCCTGACCGGCGCGATCTTTGTGCCATGCGTCAATCTTGGCCTGCATGTCTTCGCGCACCTGCAACAAGTCGCGGTTCTTTGGGCCTAGCCCATGCACCAGATCAGAAAAACCGGCCCAGAATTTGTCATTTTCGACACCAGTTCCGGGCAGCGCTTGGGTTTCGATAAAGCGGACCAATTCGTCCGCGACCTGCAAGCCGTTCTTATCTGTGCGTTGGGTCATTGAATGCTCCTTGGGTTTCGTCTGCGATCGCTTTCACGAATGCTTAAAAGGTAACATCTGCTTGAGCAAGTTGTATTGGTAAAATTTTATTACCAATATTGACCTATCACAGCTTTTTCGACGCACCTCGGCACTTGTCCGAACAATATCGAACCGTGTCCCAGTCTTTGGCCCATTTCTTGCGCCAGGTGAAAGGCAGTCCGCAAAAGGCGCAGATTTTCGTAGGCAGGTCCGCTTTCTTGCGCATTTTTGCCATGCGGCTGGTCCCATTGTAGATCTACAAACATAAGAATAGGCAGATTCTGAGTTTCAGAACCTGCCTTAAAGGCACTCGTTAATAAGAAAATCGGAAACTTAATTGCTCTCGTTTGTACCCGGCTCGACGGGATCAACGGGGGCAACGGTTGACGTCGTTCCGTCGTTCTGTTCGATCATTACGCCATCGGTCACGTCATCACCTCGGCCGTTATCAAGAACAAAAAACAACAACAAAATAATCATTAAAACGCCAAAGATCATGGCACCCCTGATCCCAAAAAGCGCGGGTCTATGTCGCTTTGCTTGTTTGTCCGTATTTGTGTCGGGTGCTGACATAGTCCATCCTCCGGTTAAGAGATTTCCGCCACCGCCTTGCGGGTGCACGGCTGCCAGACTAACTCTGGAACAGGACATTCAGTTCCGAAATAAAGGAAATAATATGCGCGACGCTGCCCCAGAAACGATATACCTCGCCGATTACACGCCATTCGGCTTTATTATCGACAGCGTTGCCCTTCACTTTGATCTGGACCCTCATAAGACTCGCGTCAAAAGCACCGTCGCCTTTCGGCCTAACCCGGATGCCACTGATCGCACTTTCTTTTTGCATGGCGAAAAGCTGAACTTGATCAGCGCCAAAATCGATGGCAATCCCGTAACGCCCGACGTGACGCCCGAGGGTCTGACCTGCGCCGTGCCCAACGCACCGTTCGTCTGGGAAAGCGAGGTCGAGATTGACCCGACCGGCAACACGGCTCTTGAGGGGCTGTACATGTCGAAAGGCATGTATTGCACCCAATGCGAGGCCGAAGGTTTTCGCAAGATCACCTATTACCCCGACCGCCCCGATGTGATGGCGGTGTTCACTGTAACCATCAACGGGCCGCATCCGGTGTTGTTGTCCAACGGCAACCCCATCAGCGCAGGTGAACATGCCGCCGAATGGCATGACCCGTGGCCCAAGCCTGCCTATCTGTTCGCATTGGTCGCAGGCGATCTGATCGCCCACCCCGGCAGTTTCACAACCAAATCCGGCCGCGAGGTGACGCTGAACCTGTATGTGCGCCCCGGCGACGAGGGCAAATGCGCCTTCGGTATGCAGGCTTTGAAAGACAGCATGAAATGGGACGAAGAGGTTTATGGCCGCGAATACGACCTTGATCTGTTCAATATCGTTGCCGTCGATGATTTCAACATGGGCGCGATGGAAAACAAGGGGCTGAACGTCTTCAACTCCTCTGCCGTATTGGCGTCGCCCGAAACTTCGACTGATATGAATTTCGAACGCATCGAAGCGATCATCGCGCATGAGTATTTCCACAACTGGACCGGCAACCGCATCACCTGCCGCGACTGGTTCCAACTTTGCCTGAAGGAAGGGCTGACTGTCTTCCGCGACAGCCAATTCACCTCTGACATGCGCTCGGCCCCTGTGAAACGCATCAGCGATGTGATCGACCTGCGCGCGCGCCAATTCCCCGAGGACCAAGGCCCGCTGGCCCACCCCGTGCGCCCCGAAAGTTTTCAGGAAATCAACAATTTCTACACCGCTACCGTCTATGAAAAAGGTGCCGAAGTTATCGGCATGCTCAAACTGCTGGTCGGGGACAAGGCTTATTCAGACGCGCTTGACCTGTACTTTGACCGCCACGACGGTCAAGCCTGCACCATCGAAGACTGGCTCAAGGTGTTCGAGGACACCACTGGCCGGGACCTGAACCAGTTCAAACGCTGGTATTCCCAAGCGGGCACCCCTCGTCTTTCGGTGACCGAAGATTGGGATCACGGCAAACTGACGTTGAACTTTAAACAGCATACCCCGCCCAGCGCCACCACGCCTGACCCGCTGCCCCAAGTGCTGCCCATCGCCGTGGGCCTGATTGATCAGGATGGCGATGAGGTCGAAGAGACTAACGTTCTTGAGATGACCAAGGCCGAACAAAGCTTTGTCTTTGATAACCTCGGCACGCGTCCCATTGTTTCGATCCTGCGCGGCTTTTCCGCCCCCGTGGTGCTGACCCAAGACCTGACGGACGCCGACCGCGCTCACCTGCTGGCCTATGACACCGATCCGTTCAACCGTTGGGAACAGGGACGCATTTTGGCGCGCACCTCACTGTTGGCGATGATCCTTGAGGGCAAGAAACCCAACAAAGACTGGCTCAAAGGCATCCGCGCCGTGATCAGCGACGAGCATCTTGATCCAGCCTATCGCGCGCTCATGCTGGGGTTGCCCTCGCAATCCGATCTGGCGCGCGCTTTGGCCGAAGACGGCCATACCCCTGACCCTGACATCATCTATGCCGCTGTCGAAGCAACCCGCGACGCCATGGCGAAATCCTATGCCAATCTGGTGCCGACACTTTACATGCGCCACACGGTGACGGATGACTACGAACCCAATGCCGCGCAATCCGGTAAACGGTCCCTCGCCAACGCGGCCATGTCCCTGCTGACCCGCACAGACGACGGTGCCATGGCGAAAAAGCAATACGACGCTGCCGATAATATGACACAGCAGCTAAGCGCCTTGGCGAACCTGATCCGAGCGGGCAAGGGCAGCGGCACGGTGAAAGCATTCGAGGCGCAGTGGAAAGATGACCGTCTGGTGATGGACAAATGGTTCGGCCTGCAAGTCATGGAAGCCGACCCAGAAGAGGCCCACGAGGTCGTCGAAACCCTAACCAAACACGCAGACTTTAATTGGAAAAACCCCAATCGGTTCCGCTCGGTGCTGGGGTCCTTTGCCGCCCATCATGCCGGTTTCCACCATGCATCTGGCGCAGGATATCGCCTGTTTGCTGATTGGCTCATCAAGCTTGATCCATTGAACCCGCAAACCACGGCCCGGATGAGTTCGGCCTTCCAAACCTGGAATCGCTATGATGCAGACCGACAGGCGTTGATCAAAGCCGAACTAGACCGCATTCTCGCGCAACCTGACCTGTCGCGCGATACAACCGAAATGCTGACCCGCATCAGGGGGGCCTAAGACATGCGCCCAATCTTGCTTATCACTGGTGCCTCTGCGGGGATCGGTGCCGCCTGTGCGCGGCTCGCAGCAGCCACTTATGATCTGGCGTTGAACTACCGGTCAGATACCGCAGGGGCCAAAGCGGTCGCTGCACAGGCCGAAGCCCAGGGTGCGCGCACCCTGCTGTGCCAAGGCGATGTGGCCGACCCTGCCGATGTGGCGCGCATCTTTGATCAGATCGACAATCACTACGGTCGTCTTGATGCGCTGATCAACAACGCGGGCATCGTCGACAAGATCGGCACCGTCGCCCAGATGGACCACGCTCGCCTGAAACGTATGTTCGACGTCAATGTGATCGGTGCGATGATGGTGGCCCAAGCAGCTGCCAAACGTATGCAAGCCCAAGGCCACGGGGCAATCGTCAACATGGGGTCCATCGCGGCACGGCTGGGCTCTGCCAATGAATTCGTCGATTATGCCGCCTCCAAAGCCGCGATTGACGCGTTCACCAAAGGTCTCGCGAATGAGCTCGCTCCCGAAGGCATCCGCGTCAATGCGATCCGCCCCGGCCTGATCGAAACTGAAATCCACGCCAAAGCTGGCGCACCTGATCGTGCACAAACCCTTGCGAAAAACATCCCGATGCAGCGCACAGGCACCGCGGTTGAAGTTGCCAGCGCGACGTTGTTTTTGCTCTCTGATGCGGCCAGCTATATCACGGGCACCACTTTGGATGTCAGCGGCGGACGTTGATGTCTCCGCCATACAAGTACCAGCGACAAGGGCGCAGCACAGGTGCCGTTTTACTCCTCGTTGCGATCTGGGCCATATTGATCTGCGCGTGGGCTCTGCTAGACGCAGCCCCGCTGATCATCGGGATCGTGGCGCTCTGCACCCTGCCCGCCCTCTTGGATGTGATTAGAAACCCTTCTTCAGGCCTATGCCTTGGCCAAGATAACCTTAGTTGGCACAGCGGCCCACGCACAGCCGACATACCTCTTTCAGAAATCAGCGGGGTCCGCCTCGATACGAGGTTGGATTTTTCCGTTCGCGCTACAGTCGTCTTGAACAACGGCCGCAAAATCCGGATTCCATTTGAGGCAACACCGCCCCATCAGGATTTCAAACGCGCGCTGAACGCTCAAAACATCAAAACCGAACGCCATCATTTCAGCCTTCGGCAGGGAAATCTAGGAGCAAGAGAAGCCGGGGGTCATTGCCGGAGGCTG
>JAPKCR010000678.1 GCA_026421135.1 Sulfitobacter sp.
CAAAACGGTCATCGCCGTGTATCTTCGGGTCACTGACCTCTTGGCGCGTGACCTCCATTGCGCTGTCCCACCATGCATGCTTGCCCTTGATGCCATCCAACCCTTTGGTTTCGCGCCCGTTTCCATGATCAGCCCCCTCGACCGACACGGCATTGGCCGCATACAACCGGTCCAGGTTCTCGACCTCACGCCCTTCGCGGCATCCCGCCACCAATTCCGCTGCTATGTCTTTGAGTTCCATTTGCCCTCTCCCTGAGTGTTAAGTCATGCTCATTCTATCCTACTTGACGTAAAACTCGCAGACAATTTGCGCGGGCTCCGCTTAGCCCACACTTGCGCGTGTCAGTGGGCATGGATATATGCCAATCCATGTTAGATACCCCCTCAAACCGCCCCGCACTGCCCGCCGAAATTGCCCGGCGACGCACTTTTGCGATCATCTCGCACCCGGATGCGGGCAAAACCACACTGACAGAAAAATTCCTGTTGTTCGGTGGGGCGATTCAGATGGCGGGCCAAGTCCGCGCCAAGGGCGAAGCACGCCGCACGCGATCAGATTTCATGGCGATGGAAAAAGACCGTGGCATTTCGGTCTCGGCATCGGCCATGTCCTTTGATTTTACAACCAAAGACACGAATTATCGCTTCAATTTGGTCGATACGCCCGGCCACTCGGACTTTTCCGAAGACACCTACCGCACGCTGACCGCAGTGGATGCGGCGGTGATGGTAATTGACGGTGCCAAAGGTGTCGAAAGCCAAACGCAAAAGCTGTTCGAAGTCTGCCGCATGCGCGACCTGCCGATCCTGACCTTCTGTAACAAAATGGACCGCGAAAGCCGCGATGTGTTTGAAATCATCGACGAAATCCAACAAAATCTTGCCATTGATGTGACCCCTGCCAGTTGGCCCATCGGCGTGGGCCGTGATTTCATCGGCTGTTACGATATCTTGCGCGACCGGCTGGAATTGATGGACCGTGCCGACCGCAACAAAGTGTCGGAAAGCATCGCCATCGAAGGGTTGGACGACCCGAAACTAGCCGAACATGTGCCCGCAAATTTGCTAGAGAAGCTGCGCGAAGATCTTGAGATGGTCCGCGAATTGATGCCGCCACTGGATGCTGCGTTGATGGCAGAAGGGTCCCTGACCCCCATCTGGTTTGGATCCGCAATCAATTCGTTCGGCGTCAAGGAACTGATGAACGGCATTGCCACCTATGGCCCCGAACCGCAGATCCAAAAAGCCGAACCGCGCGAAATTCTGCCCGAAGAAAAGAATGTGTCCGGCTTTGTTTTCAAGGTTCAGGCCAACATGGACCCCAAGCACCGCGACCGTGTTGCCTTTGTCCGTCTTGCATCGGGCCACTTTACCCGCGGCATGAAACTAACCCATGTGCGGACGAAAAAAGTAATGTCCGTCACCAATCCAGTTATGTTTCTGGCGGCCGATCGTGAATTGGCCGAAGAAGCCTGGGCCGGTGATATTATCGGCATTCCCAACCACGGCCAATTGCGCATCGGTGACACATTGACCGAGGGCGAAGCGATCCGCGTGACTGGTATCCCGTCTTTTGCGCCTGAATTGCTGCAAGGCGTGCGCGCAGGCGATCCGATGAAATCAAAGCACCTTGAAAAAGCGCTGATGCAGTTTGCGGAGGAAGGTGCAGCAAAGGTGTTCAAACCTTCAATCGGCTCCGGTTTTATCGTGGGTGTCGTCGGGCAATTGCAATTCGAGGTTCTGGCCAGCCGGATTGAGCTGGAATACGGCTTGCCCGTGCGGTTTGAACAATCGCAGTTCACCTCGGCCCGCTGGGTGAACGGTGACCGCCAAGCTGTTGATAAGTTTACGGAAGCCAACAAACAGCATATCGCGCACGACCATGACGGCGATGTCGTGTATCTGACGCGGCTGCAGTGGGATATCGACCGTGTCGACCGTGACTATCCTGATGTACGCCTGACCGCGACCAAGGAAATGATGGTGTGATTAGGGTATCGGCAGCATGAGCGAGGACGGCGACCTCTATCACGGTGGGTTCGCCGGCCTGCTGCGCGCCCAAGAACGCCGCCAGCGCAGGTTCGACAGTGTGGCAGATGTGCTGCCACCTGCGGATGTTGATCTTCGCCCGATGTTCGACCGGATTTTACCTTCACCGCCCATGCCTTTTAAGGACGCCGAACGGTTTAGTGCGCAGCGCAAAGCGCTGGAACTG
>JAPKCR010000679.1 GCA_026421135.1 Sulfitobacter sp.
CAGGGATTTCGGCAACTGCGTCTGTTCAAGTGCAGAGGTGCTGTCCAGCCAATCGACGCCGTCCAGTCCGGGAATATCGGGGACGTGCGGGGCTGAACCCGATGCGATGATGACTTTTGGCGCACGAATGTTGCGGCCGCCAACCTGCAAAGAACCATCGTTTGCGAAACGCGCCTGACCTTCAACGTAAGTGACGCCCTCGTAATTTGGCAAAACATCAACGTATTTTGCCGCCCGCAGATCATCTACCAAGGCTTGCTTCTGGGCCACCATCGCGGCCCAATCGGTTACTCTTGCAGTGGCTTCCACGCCATCAAACCGATCAGCCCCCTTGGCTGCATGCAATGTTTCTACCGCACGGATCATCGCTTTGGACGGGACGCATCCGACATTGACGCAGGTACCACCAATGGTTCCGTAGCCAATAAGAGCAACCCGCGCACCGTCTTCGGCTGCGGTGATTGCAGCGGAAAATCCGGCAGAGCCAGCACCAATAACGGCGAGGTCATATGTATCCGCATCCACCGCGTTCGAGTTCAGTAAATCAAACATGTTATTTGGTCTTTCAGGTTCAGGTTTTTCGCGCGCGGCGGATGACAGCGTAAATCGTGATCAGCACGAACACCGCGAGGGCCGGAAGTAAAACATAGTCCAAATAGCCGACGATGGCTGACAGGCCTACAACGCCAAAAAGAATAACGAGCACAGGCGTGAAACAGCACAGTGCCGCAATAACAGTGCCGATGACACCGACCTTTAGGAGTGGTTTATCGTTCATGGTTAGGATTTCGGGTCCAGAATTATGGCTTCATATCCTGCAGACGTTGAGGCGAATGCGATATCTTCTGCACTGGCTATGGCATCATCAAAGACAACCAGCGCGGTTCGGGTGTCAGAATCTGCTGAGACTTGCAGAACACCTTCGACCCCTCTCATCGCCGATTCAACGATAAAAGGGCAGCTTGCACAGGTCATGCCGGGGACAGAGAATGTCACAGTCTGCTCAGCCGCAAAGACAGGGGCGGCGGCCATGAAACCAATCAAGGCAAAAACGGAAGAGTAGAGTTTCATTGTATGTCCTTTCACAGACCAAGAAGGATGGGGGCAACGACCGGTGCGATCCAGTTCCAGAACAACGCGATCACGATTAAAAATGTTGATACCCAAAGCGCGGATTTGACCAATCTGTTGGGAAGGGGCCGCGCGCAGGTGTCGCCCGCGGCGCAGGCCTTGGGTTTACGATAAACCATCCAATAGCCGTAGCCAAGAAACCCCAGCGTGATCACGATGAAGATGGGTTTATACGGCTCAAGGGCCGTCAGATTGCCGATCCATGCGCCCGAAATGCCAAGGCTGAACAGGATCAACGGGACAATGCAGCAGGTTGAAGCCGCAAAGGCACCAAGAATACCGCCCGCTGCAATCATGCGCGCCTTACGGCTGTCAGGATCGCTCTGGTCTAGGTCACCGTCAATTGTGTCGGTCATGCAGCCACTCGTAATTTAGGTTTCTAGCTATAAGCTGCAGTCTGTAGCCACTACAGAAGCAAGAGGTATTTTCGATGTCCGACATCACGAACGCGCGAGGCTATCCGATTGGTGAGATGTCCAGGCATACTGGCGTGAATATTGAAACGATCCGCTACTATGAGCGCATCAACATCATGCCCAAGCCGGATCGAACCGCAGGCGGTAACCGCCAATATAACCACGACCAGCTTAAGCGGCTGTCATTCATCAAGACGTCCCGGGAACTTGGCTTCAGCATCGATGAAATTCGGGCGCTGCTCGAAATGGTGGACCGGCAAGATTTCACATGTGGCGAGGTGCATGGATTGACCATTGGGCACTTGGCATCTGTGCGCGAAAAAATTAAAGGGCTGCGCAAGTTGGAAAAGGCTCTGGTCGGGATGGCGGCGGAGTGCAGCCAAGGCGATGTACCAGACTGCCCGATCCTAGAGACGCTGTTTGAGGTGAGGTGAACTAAGGGTCTGACACCGCGATGGAGTGAGGCTTAGCGGACATTGGATTTTAAAGGGCCAATGGTCGGTTTGTCCCGCACAGTGGACCTCGAGCTATCGAATATCAAAGTCCGCTCTGACGTGTTCACCAATCAACTAAACCTGTGAAGAATTGCCTGTCGGCCTCACCTGCTCGGCTACGCGTGTCACAGGTGAGAACGGCCCTGCGGTCCGTCGCGCATGCGGCCATGCGGC
>JAPKCR010000680.1 GCA_026421135.1 Sulfitobacter sp.
GCTTTCAATGATGCTGGCCTTTGCTATCAGAGCATTGCGCACGAGAAATGAAAGTCTGGCCGAGGTCGCAGACTTGCGTGGCAAGCAGGTCAGTGCGCGCGAGGAAGAAAACCGGTCCTTGGTCGAGAACACAGTAGTCTCTGTGATTATCCTGGACGAGAACAGTAATATCCTTTTTGCAAACTTTGCTGCAACAGAATGCTTTTGCGCAACAAAGGAAGGGCTAAGCGGACAACCCTTCGGCAATTTTGTCACCGAACTTCCCAAGAGCCCATCACCCCAGAGTTATAACGCGTTGGGGCATCCCGTTTCCGGAAGCCAACTATTTCTCGACTTGCAGACGAATAGCTGGATCACCTTGAACGGAAAGCGCCGCACCACAGTGATTTTGCGTGATGTCACGACCGCCGTTGAAATCGCAGAAGAACTCGTCATCACAAAACAGCGATTTGATGCTGCTCTATCCGGCTCGCGGATCGGGGTATTCGAAATTGACATTAAGGCGGGTACATCAGTGGTGTCGCATACCTGGCTTGATATCATGGGTATCGATCAGGATGTCGATGATCCGCAAGGCATTTTCATGAACCGAATCCACCCCGACGACCTGCCAGAGCTGTTCGAAGCAGATCGAAGATGCATCGCCGGCGAAACGGAGCGGTCGATATGTGAATATCGGATGGCGTTCGAGGACAAATGGAGATGGATGAAATCCGACGCCGTAATTGTTGAGCGCGACGTTGAGGGGCAGGCAAAACGTATGGTTGGCACGCAAACCGACGTGACTGAGCTGCGCCATTCCCGAAATGCCCTTGAGGCTAGCGAAGAACGTTTCCGGACGGTTCTTGAAGCTGCTCCGGTTGGTATGGCAACTCTTAACTCCGGTGGATATTTCATCGGCGTGAATTCCGCGATGTGTGATCTGACCGGGTATTCCAACGTTGAGATGCTCAAGGATTTTAATCTGAAAATGATTGTGCCTCCGGACGATATGGATCGGATGGTCAAAGCGGTAATGGGCACAGTGCGAGCGGGGACCCTCGATATCCATCGCGACGAGTACAGGGTACTTCACAAAAAGGGAGGGTATCGTTGGGGTTTGTTCAACATCACTTGGACATATGACAAAAACACAAACGCCTATGTGTATATCGCGCAGGTCGTCGATATCACGGACAAAAAGAAGATCGAGCAGATCAAGAGCGAATTCGTTTCTACCGTCAGTCATGAATTACGTACGCCGCTGACATCGATCAAAGGCGCGCTTGGCCTCATCGAACTGGCCGCACGTGATAAATTACCCCCATCTTCCCTTCGACTGATCGAGATTGCTCGTTCTAATTCGGATCGGCTGACCGATATCGTCAACGATATTCTGGACCTTGAAAAGATTTCGTCTGGCGAGATCAGCTTTAATCTAGACGAGGTTGATCTCTGCGCGCTGGTGCGGGCTGCGCAGAGCGAAATGATGCCTTTCGCTGTTACGCATAAATCAACGCTAAGTGTATCCTTGCCGGAAGAAGAGATTCACGTCGTTGCGGATTCGGGGCGCATGATGCAGGTCATGGCGAACTTAATCTCGAACGCATGCAAGTATTCCTACGATGATACCGAGGTCAAAATTACGGTTGAAAAAATAAATGATGTCGCCATCATTTATGTTCAGAATGTCGGATCAGGAGTTCCTGAAGCGTTCAAGGGCCGCATTTTCGAACGCTTTTCACAAGCAGATGGATCAGACACACGCGCAAAAGGCGGGACCGGGCTGGGTCTGAACATCACCCGCCAGATTGTCTGGCGGCAAGGCGGTGAAATCGGATTTGAGAGTAAGCGCGACGGCGTAACGGTGTTCTGGTTCACCTGTCAGGTTATTCAGCCTTCTGAGATGGCAGTGCCAGCAAAGGTAAGGCTACCCCGACTGGAAGCAGAGAAAAGGCTAAAGATTTTACATCTCGAAGATGACGAGGACTTTGCCGAAGTTATTCGTGCGGGACTAAGCCCATACGCTGATGTGCAGAATGTAACCCGAATAAGTAAAGTACGTGGTTTACTGTCGGGCGACCCTTGGGATGTCATTATTTTGGATTGGACGGTGCCGGATGGGGATGCCTCCATCTTGCTAGAAGATATTGCCGAACAGCAACCAAAAGCGCGTCTTGTAAGTCTTACATCGGATGGGATACGCGACAGAGATGAACGAATGTGCGCGCA
>JAPKCR010000681.1 GCA_026421135.1 Sulfitobacter sp.
ATGACGGCGATGACCATGGAAGAGGCCATTCGCCACACAGTAAAGACCAACCCGACCTTTGAGGTCGTCGAGACAGATATACGCGGTGTCACCTACCGTACCTTCAAGAATATTCCCGGCACTGTCGCCGCGTTAATGCTGGCGGGGCGTGCACAGCATAACGACGGTGCTGCCGAATTTCTGGTCTATCAAGACGAACGCTGGACCTACGATGAATTCTGCGCGCAAGTGCACCGGATGTCACATGCCCTGCGGGATACGCTAGGCGTTGAAAAAGGTGACCGCGTCGGGATCGCCATGCGGAACTACCCCGAACTTTTAATGCTGACGTTGGCAATTGCGTCTGCAGGTGCTGTCGTTGTTTTCATCAACGCATGGTGGACAACAGAGGAACTGGATTATGCCCTGCAAGATAGCGGTGCAAAAACGGTCTTTGCTGACGGTCCTCGGCTAGAGCGGATGATGCCGTTGCAAGACCGTCTGGGCCTGCGACTGATCGGCGTGCGCGACGGCGAAGCGATGACCGATCATACATTCACAGCGCTTGTGACGGATATGCCGGACACACCAATTGACGGGATCGTGCTGGATACCGATGACGATTTTGCCGTGATGTATTCATCGGGCAGCACGGGCAAGCCCAAGGGTGTCGTGCAGACCCATCGCAGCGCGGTGAGCGCTGTTTTCAGCTGGCTTATTCAGGCCGTCGCAGCCCCCTTGGTAAAGCCCCTTCAGCCCGGTGAACCCGAACCTCCCCGCCCGTCTGGGCTGGTTGTGACACCGCTGTTTCACGTCACGGCTACACATCCATTGTTTTTGCTTAGCCTGCCCGCCGGAGCCAAAATCTCACTGCTTCATAAATGGGACGCAGAGGAAGCCGTTCGTGTCATCAACCGTGAACAGGTCACGCGGTTTCTGGGCGTTCCAACCCAATCAGCCGATTTGCTGGAGGCCGCGCGGCGTATGGGGGAAACCCTGCCGACGCTGACTTGGCTGGGGGCTGGTGGCGCAAAGCGGCCAGCGGCGCAGGTTGCGCAATTGCAAGACCAGTTTCCTGCCGCCGAGATCGCAACCGGCTGGGGCATGACGGAAACCAACGCACTTGGCATCGGGATGGTCGGCGAGGAATATAACAAACGTCCGAATGCCGCGGGCAAGCTGCACCCGCCTCTGCAAGATGTGCGGTTCTTGGATGACAACGGCAATGATGTGCCGGTCGGGACATTGGGTGAAATCACCGTCAAAAGCCCTGCAAACATGCGCTGCTATCTGAACAAGCCCGAAGCAACCGCCGAGACGATGCAAGACGGCTGGCTGCGCACCGGTGATCTGGGCGTGATTGACGAGGAAGGGTTCATTACCATTCTGGATCGCAAGAAAAACATCATTATCCGTGGCGGGGAAAACATTGCTTGCCTGGATGTCGAAGGGGCATTGCATACGCATCCCGATGTGATTGAGGCCTGCGCCTTTTCGGTGCCGGACGAACGGTTGGGCGAAGTCGTCGGTGCCGTCGTTCAGATGCGCGAGGGCAAAAAGATAAGCCGCGATGACATGGCCGCACATCTGGACGGGCATCTTGCCAAATTCAAAATACCAGAAAAATTGTGGTGCCAGGACGGGCCTTTGACCCGTGGTGCCACGGATAAAATTGACCGCCGTGCGCTTCGCGCCGCGTGTCTGGAACTATAGGCGCTAGCGCCTTTGCTGAAAGGAAGACAAATGAACCACCCGTCAGACGAAGAAATCGGGGCCTATATCGGCGCTGCCGGTAAAGCCGCTTGGGAGGTGCCGGACCTGCCAACCAACACCAAACTGCGCGAGATTAAATCCGTCGGTATTATCGGTGCAGGCACCATGGGCGGCGGCATTGCGATGAACTTTGCCACGGCTGGTATCCCCGTGACCATCGTCGAAACGACCCAAGAAGCATTGGATCGAGGCCTTAAGGTCGTTCGTGGCAACTATCAGCGCAGCAGTGACAAGGGCCGCTTTCCCCAAGACGAGGTCGAAGCGCGGATGGACCGTTTCAATGGCCAGCTTGAAATCGCAGCCCTTGCCGACTGCGATCTGGTGATCGAAGCCGTATTCGAGAACATGGAACTGAAGCGCAAGATTTTCACCGAACTTGACCGCGTGATGAAACCCGGCGCTATTTTGGCCACCAACACGTCGGCGCTGAATATCGATGAAATCGCTGCAATGACA
>JAPKCR010000682.1 GCA_026421135.1 Sulfitobacter sp.
GACTGGAGAGAAAAAGGCGCGCCGATCAAGGTCGAGGTCAAGGAAGATAACTTTTACATGCTGGGCGAGGCGGGCAAAATCCGCGTGCCAAACTTTCCAATGCCGCCGCTGATGAACAACCACGGCAACTATATCGTATCCATGGCAAATGTTTGTCGCTGGATGGCCGAGCAGGCCGAAGAACTGGGCGTCGAGGTTTTCCCCGGCATGTCCTGTTCCGAACTGGTGTATGGCGAGAACGGCGAGATCAAAGGCGTTGTGGCTGGTGAGTTCGGAATTAACTCTGATGGCACCAAGGGCGACAGCTATGAGCCGGGTATGGAGCTGCACGGCAAATACGTCTTCCTGTCCGAAGGCGTGCGCGGCAGCTTGTCAAAGCAGGTGATTGCGAAATACGATCTGGAGGCTGGCAAAGAGCCGCAAAAATACGGCTTGGGCATGAAAGAAATCTGGGAAATTGACCCGGCCAAGCACAAAGAAGGCACTGTGACCCACACGATGGGCTGGCCTTTGAACAAGAATGCCGGCGGCGGTTCGTTTATTTACCACATTGAAAATAATCAGGTCTATGTCGGCTTTGTTGTGCACTTGGGTTATAAAAACCCGCATTTGTTCCCCTACATGGAATTCCAGCGGTTCAAGCACCACCCCATGGTTGCCGAGCTGCTGAAAGGCGGCAAGCGGGTTGCATATGGCGCGCGGGCGATCACCGAAGGTGGTTACCAGTCGATGCCCAAGATGGTCGCACCCGGTGTAGCACTGCTGGGCTGTTCTGTCGGCATGGTCAACGTCCCGCGGATCAAGGGGAACCACAACGCGATGCTGTCCGGCAAAGCTGCAGCCGAGGCGGCATTTGACGCCATCCAAGCAGGCCGTTCCGGTGACGAGCTGACCGCCTATGAAGAAGACGTGCGCAGCGGCGAGATCGGCAAAGACCTGAAAAAAGTCCGCAATGTCAAACCACTGTGGAGCAAATACGGCCTGATGACATCGCTCGTGGTGGGCGGCTTTGACATGTGGACCAACACATTCGGCTTTTCCCTGCTGGGTACACTCGGCCACGGTAAATCCGATGCCGAAGCGACCGAGAAAGCCGCCGATCACAAAAAGATCGACTATCCAAAGCCCGATGGAAAATTGAGCTTTGACCGCCTGACCAACGTTGCGTTTTCATTCACGAACCACGATGAAAACCAACCTCCACACCTAAAATTGATAGACCCGTCCATACCGGTGAAGGTCAACTTGCCAGTCTATGCAGGCCCTTCCGCGCGGTATTGCCCCGCAGGTGTTTACGAATTTGTCGAGGAAGAGGGCAAGGACCCCCGGTTTGTGATCAAT
This sequence comes from Sulfitobacter sp., assembly GCA_026421135.1. Taxonomy (GTDB): domain Bacteria; phylum Pseudomonadota; class Alphaproteobacteria; order Rhodobacterales; family Rhodobacteraceae; genus Sulfitobacter. The sequence continues at coordinate 1,342 of JAPKCR010000682.1, forward strand.
TTCCAGAACTGTGTGCATTGCAAAACTTGCGACATCAAAGACCCGTCGCAGAACATTGTATGGACCACGCCGCAGGGCGGTGACGGCCCGAATTATCCGAATATGTAAACGGTGCTTTTACGAAAACATGAAAAGGCGTGCTGCGGCGCGCCTTTTTTCGTTGTAGAACGGGCAGAATACTGCTCACGGTCGCGTGCTTTGGAGGCGAGGTGCCATTGCGCTTGAGGGTGAACCTGATAGCGTTAATACAAACAAGAAAAGGCCTGCACATATGATCCGTAACCTGTTGCTTTCTGCCAGTGTGATCGCTCTTGGGGCGACCAGTGCACTGCCTGTTGGTGCGCAATCAGTGTCGGGTGCGTATCTGGCCGGGCGTCACGCCGCCGTGCGCAGCGATTTTGCAGAAGCTGCTGAATACTATGGCCGGGCGCTGGCGCGCGACAGCATGAACAATGAACTGCTGGAAAGCACGATCCTTGCCAATCTGTCCTTGGGCAATATCGCGAAGGCGGTTCCGCTGGCCAAAGTTTTAGCTGCGAATAATCAGAATTCGCAGGTTGCGTATCTGGTGACTACCGCAGACATGGCGCAGCAGGGCGACTATGACGGATTGTTGGCACAAGCTGGCGACGAGGCCGGTATAGGCCCGTGGGTCGATGGTTTGGTCAAGGCGTGGTCATACGTTGGCAAGGGCGACATGACGCAAGCTGTCGCTAAATTTGACACGTTAAGCCAAGAAGCCGGAATGCAAGGGTTTGTGATGTATCACAAAGCGTTGGCGCTGGCATCGGTGGGAGACTTTGAAGGGGCCGAGGACATCTTTGCCTCGAACAAGGCCGGGGTCGCCGGACAAACGCGCCGCGGAG
>JAPKCR010000683.1 GCA_026421135.1 Sulfitobacter sp.
GCATCGGTTCCGAGGATTTATGAAAGCTGACATTGGTGTCGCGCGCCGAATCCGGCTTATTGGGCTCAGACCCGCCGTTAGATGTACAATGCATCATTGTCCGATTTGAACCGCCGGTCCGTCTGGATCGTGAAGTTTTGCGGCTTGGAGCGCAAATATTTGCGCTCGCCTCGGGTAAGCTTTTGGACTCGGCAAGCCGTCTAGGTCCCTTATATCTGGGGAGCGGGTCGCAACGTTCCGTGCTTCCCTACAAATAATCAGAACCGCGCCCACCCTTGCGTTAAGCATTAGGCGCGGCGCGGCTCAATATTCTAGGGTGCCGCTCAGAATTTGTGCCCTGACTTCAGCGACATGGCATTGAATATACCTGCAAGATCAACCAGATATCCCGTATTGAGCGACTTAATTTTGGGGGAAGCTTTCCAGCTTTTCGATGATCGGGCAATCAGGGCGGCCATCCCCTGCACACTCACGAACCAGATGTGACAAGGTATCGCGAATGGCCTGCAGGTCCGCGATTTTGCTTTCGATCTGCGCCAAATGCTCTTTCGCAATTGAACGCACGTCTGCGCTTGCGCGCCCTTTGTCATCCCAAAGTGCCAGCAGGTTGCGGCAATCTTCGATGGTAAATCCCAGCGCACGTGACCTGCCCAAAAACGCCAGTTTGTGCATGTCTTGATCACGAAAGCTGCGGTATCCGTTTGTGTCACGAAGCGGCGTTATCAAGCCAATATCTTCGTAGTAACGGATCGTCTTTGCAGGCAAGCCCGATTTTCTTGATACCTCTCCGATGTTCATAGAACTTCTCCCAATCTACCGACACGCCCCTCGACGTTCGCGCTTTGCTCAACTTCAGAAAGCGGGGCTGCCACCCAACGCAAACGCAGAGCATTTGACAGAACGAACACGCTCGACAATGCCATGGCCCCGGCGGCAAGAGCGGGTGACAGCATCAGCCCAAAAACAGGATAGAACACACCGGCTGCGACCGGGATCAGCAATGCGTTATAGCCAAATGCCCAGAACAGGTTTTGCCGAATATTGCGCATTGTCTTGCGACTGACGTGCAAGGCGTTGACCACCCCTTTTAGGTCGCCCGACATTAAAACAACGTCCGCCGCCTGTATCGCCACGTCTGTGCCGGTCCCGATAGCAATCCCGACATCAGCAGCGGCCAAGGCAGGCGCATCATTGATCCCGTCACCCACAAACGCGACGGTCTTGCCTCCAACCTTAAGCTTTCCCAATGCCTCCAACTTTCCTTCCGGCAAGACCTCGGAGACGACGGTTTCAATACCAAGTTGGGCCGCAATCGCCTGCGCAGTGCTGCGGTTGTCCCCGGTGATCATCGCCACCTCCAGCCCCATGTTTTTCAATGCGGCAATAGCCTGAACCGTTGTGCGCTTGATCGGGTCAGACACGGCAATAACCGCAGCAAGTTTTCCGTCAATTGCAGCATAAAGTGGGGTCTTTCCCGATTGCCCCAACTTTTCTACACCATCTACTTCTGACAGTGCTATCCCATGACGGCCCATCAATCGGTCTGCTCCAACCAGAACTTTGCGGCCTTCGACTGTGGCGCTAACGCCATATCCGGTGATTGAGTTGAAGTCATCGACCGCTGCTAATGATAGCTTTGACTGGGACGCGCGGCGAACAATGGCTGCGGAAATCGGGTGTTCCGATTGCGCCTCAACAGAGGCAACAAGCCGCAAGACATCTTCTTCAGAGAACCCGTTTGCGACAATCAGATCGGTCAATTCGGGCCGCCCTTCGGTCAATGTGCCGGTCTTGTCTAGTGCAACCACATCGACATTGCTCAATCCTTGCAATGCATCTCCTTGCCGAAACAGAACCCCAAGTTCGGCAGCACGCCCCGTCCCCACCATGATCGAGGTAGGCGTGGCCAACCCCATCGCACAGGGGCACGCGATGATGAGCACAGCCACCCCTGCGACCACGGCAAAGCTGAGCGCTGGATCGGGGCCGATCAATAACCAACCCACAAACGTCAGCGTTGCAATAGCCATGACTGCAGGGACAAACCACAGCGTAATCCGGTTAACGAGGTCCTGTATCGGTAGCTTTGCCCCTTGCGCGTCTTCTACCATTTGGATGATCTGGGCCAACATCGTATCGCCACCCACCTTGGTCGCACGAAAGGTCACCGCGCCGATACCGTTGATTGTACCTCCGACCACTTCTG
>JAPKCR010000071.1 GCA_026421135.1 Sulfitobacter sp.
AGCCGTGGGGAGTCGAAGTGACGGTCCCAGACGGTTTCGATTATCTGTTGGCAGATCGGAAGGTCCAGAGGTCCCCGGCGCAGTGGGCCGCGCTTGGTGTGTTGAATACGAGCGGGGAGGCTGTTCCGGATCATGGCCTTGCGTCCATCTTGCTTCCCGGTGGGTCGGATGGTGCTGCATTCATGATCTTTTCAAATTTCGAGGTGATCGAGCGTTACAATACCGCAGATGCCTATGTTATCGGCATTGGACATCTAAGTGACCGCATCGCAGGCGGTGCGCCAATTGTGCAGGGGTGGCCGACGCAGGACCGTTCATTGACCTTTGACGAACGGATTGATCTGCAAACGCAGCTGACTGCGCTTGGGTTCGATACGGTCAAGATTGACGCCAAAATTGGGCCTCTTACTATTAATGCTGTTCGCGGGTTCCAGTTGGCGCAGGGGCTTTTACCGGATGGCTATGCCTCGCCCCGGTTGCTGGATCGCGTTCGGGCAGCACGCTAGTACAGGAAGGCCCAAGACCTTGTTCAGGTCTTGGGCAAGCCTTTGGCAAGGATTTTAGTCCATTTGGAATAACTTAGGTCGGGGACATGCCGCGCAGACGTTCCGACCGGCGACGGAGCAGTTCAACCACTGTCAGCAAGCAAATCGAAATGCCAACAAGGATCGTCGCAACGGCGAGAATTGTCGGGCTGATCTGCTCACGCAGTCCGGTGAACATTTGCCACGGCAGGGTCTTTTGACCAGCGGAGCCGACGAAAAGCACAACAACAACCTCGTCGAATGAGGTGATGAATGCAAATAGTCCACCCGAGATCACGCCCGGCAGGATCAGCGGCATTTGCACACGGAAGAATGTCGTGACCGGGTTTGCGCCCATGTTTGCCGCTGCACGGGTAAGCGAACGGTCAAAGCCCACCAAAGTCGCTGTAACGGTGATGATGACAAAGGGAATGCCCAAGGCAGCGTGCGCTAGAACCACACCCAAATAAGTGCCTTGCAGACCAACACGGCTGTAGAAAAAGTACATGCCGGCAGCGGAAATGATCAGCGGGACGATCATGGGCGAGATCAAGATCGCCATAATGGCCCGGCGAAAAGGTACGTGCTGTTGGCTAAGCCCGATCGCGGCGAGGGTACCGAATGAGACCGATAGCAGTGTCGCTGCGGGCGCGATCTTGATGGAGTTCCAAACGGCACCTTGCCAGTCAGAGCTGTTAAAGAAATCGCGATAATGCTTGAGCGAGTAGCCAGCGGGGTCAAAGCTGAGCATTTCCGGGGTGAAGGTAAAGAAATTCTCAGCATTAAAGCTGAGCGGCATGACCACAAGGATTGGTGTGATGAGGAAGATAAAGATTGCCCCGCAGATCACTCGAAATGCAAAGTGCCACAACACCTGACCGGGAGTCAGATAAGGGGCGACTTTGGCGCGGTAGCGACCCTCATAAAGCCAAAAGCTGAACCAACCAAAGAACCACCCGAAAGCCGCGCCAATCAGCATCGCGGGGATGCCAGCGGCAAAGTACCCAATGATGGCAAAGGCAATAAGGGTTGCCCAACGACCGAGTTTTTCGTTTTTCACTACCTGGGTCAGCAGGAATGCCAAAGCGCCCATCGTGATCGCACCGATGATGACGCCCAGAAAACCGCTACCGTTTGCGGTGCCAACAAAGAGACCGGCAACGGCCCCTGCTGCTGCTGTTACGGGTACATAGAACGAGACGGGTTTGCGAGAGATTGGTGTGAGTGCGACCATTGCTTCAGCCCCCCAGTTTCACGTTATCGATGCCGACAATCTTGTCATAGGCATAGTACAGGCCAAGAACGACCGCGAGGAGGATGGCACCTAGTGCCGCCGCGAGACCCCAGTTCAGAGAGCTCGAAATGTGATACGCGATGCGGTTCGAAATAAATGTGCCGGTTGTCCCACCGACGATTTCCGGCGTGATGTAATAGCCGATGGACAGGATAAACACCAAGATTGATCCGGCACCGATGCCGGGTACGGATTGGGGGAAATAAACCCGCCAGAACGCTGTCCAGTTTGTCGCACCCAGAGATTTCGCGGCGCGCAGGTATGTTTCCGGGATCGTTTGCATGACCGAATAAAGGGGCAGGATCATAAAGGGCAACAAAATGTGTGTCATCGCGATGATGGTGCCGGTTTGGTTGTTAATCAGCGCAAGGCGGCTATCGTCGGCCACGACGCCAAGCCAAACCAGTGTGTCATTCACTACGCCCTGCTGTTGCAGCATCACTTTCCACGCGGAGGTGCGCACCAAAAGCGATGTCCAAAAGGGCAGGAGAACCAGGATCATCAGCAGGTTCGCTGTACGGGCCGGCAAGTTGGCCAGTATCCAGCCGATCGGATAGCCCAGCAAAATGCAGCTTAGGGTGATGCAGACCGACATGAACAAGGTCCGTTTGAACAGCGTCCAATAGATGCGCTGGTTTTCGGGACGCAGCTCTGGGCCGTTTTCGGATTTCTGCATATCGACGGCATTCAGAAAATACCCATTGGTGAATCGGGGGCTGTATTCTCTGATGGTTACCCAGATCGGAGGTTGGTCCCAATCCTTGTCAATTTTGATGAAAGCCGATTTGAAGTCGACGGTTTCGAAGCTAGGGGCCGCCGCAGCGACCTCCGCCAATTCCGAGGCCCCCGGACCAGTATGACCCGCGATAGATGCCGAGGTCGGGCCCGTTAGATCATCGAAAAGCGCTGAATAAATCAAAGGCCATGGGTCTGTTTTGTATAGATTGTCTTGGTCTTCGTTCTGAACGAAATCAGCGTACTCTAAGTAATAGGCCGCTGTCTGAGGGAGAATCTCGGCAATACCATCGCGCAAAACGAACTCTGGTTGAGCGGTGCCTGACGATTTTTCCCACTCTTTGATGCTGGCAAGCCACGCATCCGAGCCCATCATGTCGTTCCAGTTTTCGCCTTTCTTCCAAAAGGCGTTGAGGTCTTCAAACTGGCCCTGAAAAACCTTTCCCATCTTATCGACGCCACGGCCGGATTTGCGGAAAAGTGAGGATGCCCCGGTCAGCTCGTAGTTCAGGCGCGACCCAAGACGGGTATGAAGCTTACGTTCTTTGGCAATGAAAATGTCTTGGTACAGAGCCTTGAACACCGGTTCCCCCGGCGAAGCGGCTGCTTCAGCGTCCCAGTCTTTCAAAACCGTTGTGGTGCGCGGCAAGGTTTCCTGAACAATTTCATTCTCGACCGATCGGAACAGCATATCTGCGATCGGGGCAATGAAGGTGACCAGAACGAAGATCAGCAAGGGGGCGATCAGCAAAAGCGCGCTTAGCTTTTGGCGCCGTAATGCGCGGTTCAGGCTTCGCTTGAGCGGCGTGCCATCGGCGGCAAGCATCGGGCCGGTGTATTCGTCCTCGGCGCGCTCGGCAGCGAGGGCGGCGTTAGGTGCATTGGTCGCGTTATTTGCATCGCTCATATCGGCCCCATGGGGTTGGATCGTCGTGAAAATCGGAAAAGGAAAAAACAAATAGGGTGGAAGGGGCCGCTACAGCCCCCTCCGATAGGTCTAAGCGCTTATTGCGCCAACCATGCCTGGAACTTCGCGTCGATATCGTCGCGGTAGTCTGCCCAGAACTCGTAGTTATACAGGAACGTGTTCGTTGCGTTCGCTGGATCGGTTGGCATGTGTGATGCCATTTCGATGCCCAGATCTGCGTGCATGCCTACCAATGGAGCGGAGGACAAACGAGCAGGACCGTAGCTGATGTACTGCGATTGGTCTGCCAGACGCTGCGTGTCTGTCGCGAACTTTACAAAGTCCATGACGCGGGCAAGGCGATCAGCAGGAAGGCCGGCTGGGATGATCCAACCGTCAAGGTCAAACACCTGAGCGTCCCACAGCATTGCAACAGGCTGCTTCTGCTCTTCGATTACGCTGAACAGACGACCGTTGTAGGTCGAACCCATGACGACTTCGCCATCGGCCAACAGTTGTGGCGTGTCTGCACCAGCGGACCACCAGATTACGCTGTCCTTGATGGTGTTCAGCTTGTCGAGTGCCTTTTGCTGACCTTCTGGTGTTGCCAGAACGTCATAGACTTCGTCTTTTGCGACGCCGTCACAAAGCAATGCCCATTCCATGTTGTTGATTGGACGCTTTTCCAATGCGCGCTTGCCTGGGTATGCTTCCAGGTCGAACACGTCACAGATTTTGGTCGGAGGCGTGTCGCCTACCATGTCAGTACGGTAGCCGAATGTGGTCGAATACACGATTTGTGGAATGAAGCAGTCGCTAACCAGCAGGTCACCGAAATCTTCGGAGGCAGGTGTGCCGTCTGGCGCTGCTGCCAGCACTTCGTCGGCGTCGATTTCCATGGCCAAGCCTTCGTCACACAGACGAATCGCATCGGATGCAACAACATCGACGAGATCCCATGTTACATTGCCGGCTTCGTTCATGGCGCGCAGTTTTGCGACAGCTTCGGCCGAGCTTTCATCCCATACGGCTGTGACGCCTTCGTTCATTTCCAGATATGGCTGAACATATGCTTTGTCTTGGCTGGCTTGATACGCGCCACCCCAAGAAACGAGTGTCATTTCTTTCGCCATGTTGCCGTGTGCATCGGCAAAAGCCAATGTACCAGCGCCAACAATCGCAGAAGAAGCGAGTAGCGTTGTTGTAAATTTCATTTGGTAGTCTCCCAACTATTGCCCGTTTGTTTCTTGAGGGTGTGATATCGGGCTTAATCACAGCCTCTTGATGCGCCGCCCAGCAGTCTGGGCGGCACGATGCCGTTACACGACGCTATGCGTCAAGCGCGCGGCAATCTTCTGCAAGCCAGCCGATTTCTATCTGCTGTCCCGGCTTCAAGCGTACTTGATCCGGTGCGTTGCGGGTTTTGATAATAAAGTTGTCGGTACCAGCGACGCGCAAGCGGGTGCGGAAAATGTCGCCCATATAGACGAACTCAAGCACTTCAGCTTTCAACGTATGTGCGCCTTCGGGCATCCGGTCTTTGTTGAATTCAACGCGCTCGGGGCGGATTGACACGCGGGTGCGCTCGCCTGCTTGGGTCACGTTGATCGGCTTGGCCTCGATCAGGCCACCGCCATCTAGCTGCACCATGCATGTGCCGCCTTTGATCTCTTTAACCACGCCTTCCAGCGTGTTGTTCTCACCAATGAACTGCGCGACAAAGCTGTTCTCGGGCTCTTCGTACAGCAAATCTGGCGGGGCCAGCTGTTGGATGCGACCATTTTCAAACACGGCCACCCGGTCTGACATTGTCAGCGCTTCGGTTTGGTCGTGGGTCACGTAAACCACGGTGATGCCGAGCTCATGGGCTAGGTGCGTGATTTCAAACTGCAAGGTTTCGCGCAGCTGTTTGTCCAAGGCACCAAGTGGTTCGTCCATCAGAACCAACTCAGGTTCGAATACCAAGGCGCGGGCCAAGGCCACACGTTGCTGCTGGCCGCCGGAAAGTTGTGCAGGACGGCGACCGCCAAAGTCACCCATCTGAACACGATCAAGCGCGATCTTCACCTTTGCTTCGCGGTCGGATTTACCGATTTTGCGAACTTCCAACGGAAAGGACAGGTTTTCGGCGACTGTCATATGGGGGAACAACGCATAGTTCTGGAAAACCATGCCAATGCCGCGTTTGTGCGGCGGGATGTTGTTGATTGATTTGCCATCAAGGCGGATATCGCCATGAGTTGCGGTTTCGAACCCTGCAAGCATCATCAGGCAAGTCGTCTTGCCAGACCCCGATGGCCCAAGCATTGTCAGAAATTCGCCCTTTGGCATGGATAGGTTCAGGTCTTTGACGACAAGGTTTTCGCCGTCATAGCTTTTCTGCACGCGTTCAAATTCGACAAACGCATTTCTTGCTGAAGTATCTGCCAAAAGCTGGCTCCCTGTTTATTGTGACGTTCGTGCGCCCTTATTGACAGAAAGTTAAAGCGGGCTGTCCCAAAGTTTGCAACCAATTAAAGTTCATTTTTTGAAAAACGTAGCAATTACGGGAAGAAATCCGGTTATTTAGCTTCTTTTGGTGTTTTTTACTGCGGCGACAGAACCTCTGCTCGTTTTATTTGATTGCTGGTTCGGTGAACCTGCCGCAGTCTGAGACTCATCTGTGTACGGAAGGACGTATTTTATGCCTGCAATCGATCTGCCGTTTACCTCTGTTGAATATGATCGGCGCTTAAGTTTGGTGCGCGATGAGATGTCCAAACGAGGGCTAGATGCGCTTTTTGTGACCGATCCTAGCAATCAGGCGTGGCTGACCGGATACGACGGATGGTCATTTTATGTGCACCAGGGCGTTATTGTCTTGCCTGATGCCGATCCAATTTGGTGGGGGCGGAATCAGGACACCAATGGCGCGCTAAGAACGGTCTGGATGGGGGCCGACAACGTGCGCGGATATGCCGATGGTTTTGTCCAGTCGACAGAACGCCACCCGATGCAGGATCTCGCCAGGCATCTTGCGGGTGCTGGTGTCGAGGCTGGGCGCATCGGTGTTGAGATGGACAATTACTATTATTCCGCCAAGGCCCATGCATCGCTTTGCGAAAGCCTTCCAAAAGCGCAGGTGGTTGATGCCACGGCTTTGGTGAACTGGAAACGTACCGTCAAATCCGAACCTGAGCTGGCTTTCATGCGCAAGGCGGCGCTGATCTCGGAGAAAATTGTGGATGGTCTGTTGGAGCGGGTAGAGCCCGGCGTCCCCAAGAATGAAATTGTTGCCGAGATATACCGTGACGCAATCCGCGGCGTAGATGGGGCATGGGGCGACTATCCTGCAATTGTACCTTTGCTTCCATCTGGTTCGGATGCTGCTGCCCCACATTTGACTTGGGATGGCAGGCCATTCGCAACTGGTGAAGCAACATTCTTTGAGATTTCAGGGTGCTATCGCCGCTATCATGCGCCGTTTTGCCGGACACTGTTCCTTGGCACGCCTCCTGATTTCCTAAAGAGGGCCGAGGCTGCACTGGTCGAGGGACTGGAGGCAGGTTTGGACAAGGCGCGCGCTGGCAACCGTGCTTGCGATGTTGCGAATGCGCTGGCGGCACCATTGGAAAAGGCCGGCATCGAACGCGGCGCGCGCTGTGGTTATCCCATCGGGATCAGCTATCCGCCTGACTGGGGCGAACGCACGATATCGCTGCGGTCCGAGGATGAAACCTTGCTTGAGCCGAACATGACCTTCCATTTCATGCCCGGTCTGTGGATGAAAGATTGGGGGATCGAGATCACAGAAAGTATCCGTATCCGCGAGGATGGCGCAGCAGAAACATTCTGCAATCGACCTAGGAAGATGTTCGTTAAATGACCCTACAAGCCACCGTCGAACTGCTGGACCGGCTGATCGCCTATCCGACAGTCTCGACTGACAGCAATCTTGAGATGATCATCGATTTGTCCGGCAGGCTGCAATCGCTTGGCGCACGCACCCATATTTTTGGCGATGATACCGGCAGCAAGGCGACCCTGTTCGGGTCGCTTGGGCCAGACGTGCCGGGGGGCGTATTGCTCTCGGGGCATTCCGATGTGGTGCCGGTGACCGATCAAGATTGGTCAAGCGATCCATTCCAGATGCGGCAGGCAGACGGGCTGCTTTACGGGCGCGGGACCTGCGACATGAAAGGTTTTATCGCTGCAAGTGTTGTGATGGCTGAACACTTTGCCGCGTTGCCGCTGAAACGGCCTGTGCATTTCGCCTTCACCTATGACGAGGAAACCGGTTGTTTGGGCGCGCAAGCGCTAATCCCCGAATTGACCCGTCTGGGCATCAAACCCGACATCGCCATTATCGGCGAACCGACCGAGATGCGCGTAATCGAAGGCCACAAAGGCTGCTGCGAATATACCACGCGTTTCGAGGGGCTTGAAGGGCATGGGTCGTCACCTGATCTGGGTGTGAACGCTGCCGAATATGCGGTGCGCTATGTCTCGCGGCTTATGGCGCTGCGCGAGGATTTGCGGGCGCGGGTACCGATGGGAAGCCGGTTTGAGCCACCCTATACTACAATCAACATCGGGCGGATTCAGGGCGGTCATGCGCATAACGTGATTGTCGGAAAGGCCGAAGTTGATTGGGAATTCCGCCCCGTGCAAACGCATGATTTGCGCTTTGTCAAAGAAACGATGGAAACGTTTGTC
>JAPKCR010000684.1 GCA_026421135.1 Sulfitobacter sp.
TACAACGATCTGGCCGAGCAGAGCGCCCGTGTCGCCGGCGCTCTGGCCGCCCGGGGCATCGGCGCGGGCGATGCGGTTGGCATCTATATGCCGATGATCCCTGAAATTGCGGCCGCGTTTCTGGGCATTGCCCGGTTGGGAGCCATCGCTGTGCCGTTGTTTTCCGGTTTCTCCGCTCCCGCAATCACCGCACGGCTGAACGACAGCAACGCCCGGGCTGTGCTGACAGTTGATGCGTCACCGCGCCGGGGCAAGCCGGTGGCGATGGAGCGGACACTGGTCAGTGCGATAGACGATCTTCCGTTGGTGCAAACGGTCATCAGCCTGCGCCGATTCGGGGGAACATCCGCCGATCCGGCCCGCGATCTGGACTGGCATGACACTATCGCAGCGGCCGATCCGACCTTCCCCGCCGCTCCCGTAGACGCCGCAGGTCCCTTGATGATCGCCTATACTTCGGGCACAACCGGCCGGCCCAAAGGTGTGGTACACACGCATCTGGGAGTTCAGGCCAAAGCAACGACTGACTTCCTTCTGTGTCTCGACCTTCAGCGCGATGACCGGCATCTGTGGATGACGGATATGGGCTGGGTCATGGGGCCGCTGACCCTGATTTCGGTTCTTCTGGCCGGTGCCACGCTGGTGCTTGCCGAAGGTGCCCCGTCAACGCCAGACGACCCGTTTCGCTTGCTGCGCGTTGCCGCCGAAACGAAGGTGACCCACATGGGCGTGGCGCCCACGCTGGTGCGTCAGTTTATGGTACAGGACCCTGCCCCGTTGGCCGGATACGATCTGTCGCCACTGCGCATCGTCGGATCAACCGGAGAGCCCTGGACCGACGATGCCTGGCTATGGCAACTGGCGCATATATGCCGCCATCGCGCAGCCCCGCTGAATATTTCCGGCGGCACCGAACTGTTTGGCGCGATCCTGACCTCAACGGTGTTGCACCGGCTATCGCCGGGCGGGTTCTCGACGCAAGCGTTGGGGGTTGGCGCCAAGGTTCTGCGCCCGGATGGGTCAGAGGCTGATTTGGGCGAGGTCGGTGAGTTGGTGGTGGCCCAACCACCCATGGGGCTGACGCCGACAATCTGGCAGGACAAGGCGCGGTATCTGGAAACCTACTGGTCCACCTTCCCCGGCGTCTGGTGCCACGGCGACTGGGTGCGTCATGATGCTGATGGCACATGGTATATTCTGGGCCGATCCGACGACACTCTGAACATCGCCGGCAAACGCATCGGTCCGCCCGAGATCGAGGCGGCCATGACCCTGACCGGCAAAGTCATCGACGCCGCCGCCATCGCTGCGCCAGATGCGTTGAAAGGTGTCGCCGTTGTCGTTGTCTGCGTCGCAGCCCCCGGCGTGACCCCCGACGCGGCATTGGTCGACTTTCTAAAAGACGCAGTGGGCACAGCGGTCTCAAAACCGTTCCGCCCGCGCGAAATTCATTTCGTCGAAGCCCTGCCAAAGACCCGGACGATGAAAACCATGCGCCGCATCGTGCGGGCAGCATTTCTGGGCGAGGATCCGGGCGATCTGTCGTCCGTGCAGAACCCGGAAACCATCGCCCCAATCGAAGCATTGCAAGGAAAACAGACATGATCGTTATTTTCGGTGCCACTGGCACGATTGGCACACACCTTATTTCTTCGCTTTCGGACAAAGGCATCGCCCTGCGCGCCGTGACCAGCGATGCCTCGCGGATTGCGGCGCTCAAGGCGCAGGGTTGCGAGGCCATGGTGGCTGATTTCGACGACCCTACCGCGCTGGCGCGGGCCTGCAAGGGGGCGCAAAAGGCGTTCCTTGTCACGCCCGCACATCAGGAAATGGGGCGCTGGAAGGCCAATGTGGTCCACGCCACAGCAGACGCAGGTGTGCAGCATATGGTCATGTCGACCGGGCTCGGGGCCTCGCCCAAGGCCCGGCTGACCTTTGGCATCTGGCATTCGGCCAGCCAGGAGTTGCTGAAGGAAAGCGGCATGGGCTGGACGTTGATCCAACCGACCTATTTCGTGCAGAATCTGCTGTGGCAGTCCGATAGCATCGCCAATGGAAACACTTACCTCGACGATGTGGGCGGACCCGTTTCCTGGGTCGATGCCCGCGACATCGCCGATGTGTCAACCGAAGCTTTGACCGGCGAGGGGCATCTTGGCAAAGCCTATGGGCTGACCGGCGACGAGGCACTGAGCGGCGACG
>JAPKCR010000072.1 GCA_026421135.1 Sulfitobacter sp.
TGTCGAAACCCTTGAGCAGTTTGTTTGGGGCACTATTCACAAGCAATTCTATGCACGGCGCACCGAATGGTTCGAAGTTCTGGGAAAAATGCATTTTGTAATGTGGTGGGTGCCAAAGGGGCATCAGCCTACCTTGGAAGAAGCACTGGCGCGTCTGGACCATTTGCGCGAAAACGGCGACAGTGACCATGCGTTTGGCTGGGCGCATCTGAAACAGGCAACGCGCTGGCAAAGCGATGGTTGCCAGGCCACAGCGGCGGAGTAAGAAGATGAAGTTTTTAGTAGTTATTTGCACGGTGGCCTCGGTCTTGGCTGGTTGTACGGCCCAAGAGGACAAGATTGCCTTTGACGGCAAGTATTTCAGAACCAAGCTGAGCAAGGTTGACGGTCAACGTGACGTGTTCACGCTGCTGGTGAAAAACGCCTCGCAGTCGATTGACGGGGCCCGCGAGGCCGCCCGTTACGAGGCGACGGTTTATTGTGTGAACACCTATGGCAGTTCTGACATTACGTGGGCTGTGGGCCCTGACGCCCCCGCCGAAAATTTGCGCCTTAATGGTGATAGTTTGACCTTTTCTGGGTCTTGCCCTTCTTGACGGATTGCGCGACACACCGGATGCAAATGGCTGATTTCGGGATGTTATTGCATAACAACGATGTCGGTTCCCATATGCAGACGGGGCATTCCGCCCCCTGCATGAGGAGATGAAGATGCGTAACGTATTGATTGCCGTGATATCTGTGGCATTGCTGGCCAGCCCCGTCGCCGCCAAACCGCCGCTGCGGGACGTTGCCGCTGTTGATGGTGCGCTTTTGGATCTGGGTCTGGCTGATAGGATTCGTAAGGAATGCCCTGATATTTCGGCGCGGATGATCCGGGCGATCAGTTATTTGAATAATATCCAGCAAACTGCGCGGTCTTTGGGCTATACAGATGCCGAAATTGATGCATATCGGAAAAGCCCTGAAGAAAAAGCGCGCATGAAAGCCCGTGGTGCTGCATATTTACAGGCGAATGGGGTCGATACTTCGGACCCGCAAAGCTATTGTGCGCTTGGGCGTGCAGAAATCCAAAAATCGAGCCGTATCGGTTCGTTACTGAGAGCGAAATAAGCATATGAGCGATATCCGCAAGATCATCATTGACGGTAAAGAAGTCGAAGTCGAAGGGGCGATGACGCTTATTCAGGCCTGCGAGGAAGTGGGCGTGGAAATTCCGCGTTTCTGCTATCACGAGCGTCTGTCGATCGCGGGTAACTGCCGTATGTGTCTTGTTGAAGTCGTGGGCGGCCCGCCCAAGCCTGCCGCGTCTTGCGCGATGCAAGTTCGCGATTTGCGCCCCGGTCCCGAAGGCCAGCCGCCTGTCGTGAAAACCAATTCGCCCATGGTTAAGAAGGCCCGCGAGGGCGTGATGGAATTCTTGTTGATCAACCACCCGCTGGATTGTCCTATCTGCGATCAGGGCGGCGAGTGTGATTTGCAAGATCAGGCAATGGCGTACGGCGTCGATTTCAGCCGCTACCGTGAACCCAAACGCGCGACTGAAGACCTTGATCTGGGGCCATTGGTTGAAACCCACATGACGCGCTGCATTTCCTGCACCCGTTGTGTGCGCTTTACTACTGAAGTTGCTGGCATTCACCAGATGGGCCAGACAGGCCGTGGTGAAGACGCTGAGATTACCGCTTATCTTGGTCAGACGCTTGATTCGAACCTTCAGGGCAACATCATTGATCTGTGTCCCGTCGGCGCTTTGGTGTCGAAGCCATACGCCTTTACGGCGCGGCCATGGGAATTGTCCAAGACGGAATCCATTGATGTGATGGATGCGCTTGGGTCTAATATCCGCGTCGATACCAAAGGCCGCGAAGTCATGCGCATGTTGCCACGCAACCATGATGGCGTAAACGAAGAATGGATTTCCGACAAAACGCGTTTCGTCTGGGATGGTCTGCGCCGTCAGCGACTGGACACGCCCTATATCCGCGAGAACGGCAAGCTGCGCAAAGCAGAATGGCCCGAAGCACTGGCCGCTGCGGCTGCTGCGATGAAGGGTAAAAAGGTCGCCGGCTTGATCGGTGATCTTGTTCCGGTTGAGGCTGCATTCGCCTTGAAGCAGATGATCGAAGGGCAGGGCGGTGTTGTTGAATGCCGTACCGACGGTGCGAAGTTGCCAGCGGGCAACCGGTCGGGCTATGTCGGCACGGCCACCATCGAAGACATTGATACTGCGAAGGCGATCATGTTGATCGGCACGAACCCCGCCGTTGAGGCACCGGTTCTGAACGCACGTATTCGCAAGGCTTGGTCACGCGGTGCCGATATCGGTCACGTTGGTCCAGCCGCTGATCTAACCTATGATCACGCGCATTTGGGTGACGGCCCTTCGGTCTTGACCGACCTGCTCAAGCGTGACCACTCCAATGTCGCGGAAAAGAAGTCTATTATTATTGTAGGTATGGGAGCATTGGCCCGCGAAGACGGTGCCGCGGTTCTGGCATCCGCGATGGCGTTGGCCGAAGCAACGAAATCAGGCTTTATGGTGCTGCACACTGCCGCTTCCCGTGTCGGTGCGATGGATATCGGTGCTGTCACTGAGGGTGGCGTTGGTGATGTCGTGTCTGCCGACGTGGTGTATAACCTTGGTGCAGATGAAGGCGATATTCCTGCAGGTCCTTTCGTGATCTACCAAGGTTCGCATGGCGATCGTGGCGCACATCGCGCGGATATCATCCTGCCAGCGGCCGCCTATACCGAAGAAGCCGGGCTTTTCGTCAACACAGAAGGGCGTCCACAATTGGCCGCACGTGCCAGCTTTGCCCCCGGACAGGCCAAGGAAAACTGGGCCATTCTGCGCGCGCTTAGTGCCGAGATCGGGGCAACTCTTCCGTTCGATTCTTTGGCTGCGCTGCGCAAAGCACTGGTCGCTGATGTACCACATCTGGGCAAAATCGATAAAGTCCCTGCGAATGAGTGGACCCCGCTAGCACAGGCCAAAATGGGCAGTGCTGCATTCCAACCAGCCATCGCTGATTTCTATTTGTCCAACCCTATCGCGCGGGCAAGCCAGTTGATGGCAGAGCTATCGGCGAATGCTAAAGCCCGTCGCGAAGCGCCCTTGGCGGCGGAGTGAGAGTTTTGGGAATTATGATATTCCCTGCAATCATGGCTGGCTGCGAAGCGCAGGTGCCCATGGCAGAGGATTTTATTCCCGACTACCAAGGCGTAGAAACCAAGTTGCTTGATGGCGACTTGGTTCAGTTCAACGTGGCAATGACCAAAGCGCGGTCGGCTGAGAACATAGCAGAGTACGCAGAATGTGCGGCGGCGCGGTATACTTTGATCCGAGGCTTTGGATTTGCCCGCCACGTGCGCACAAATGTTGAGATCGTGGGTGGCGTCTGGCACGCAGATGCTGTTTACACCATCTCGCCAAGCCTGCCACGGGGCTTGAAGACAATTGATGCCGAAGTAACCGTGCAAAATTGCATGGAACGCGGCATACCGACGGTGTGAGGACCTATGGCTGACTTCTTTTTTAACACCACGCTTGGAACGATCCTGCTGATAATTGGGCAGATTCTCTTGATCGTGGTTCCTTTGCTACTGGCACTGGCCTTCCTTATGTATGCAGACCGAAAGATCTGGGCGAGCGTTCAGCTGCGCCGGGGTCCGAACGTGGTTGGTATCTATGGATTGCTGCAATCCTTTGCGGATTTCGGCAAGTACATCGTGAAAGAGGTCGTCGTGCCAGCGGGTGCCGACCGGGCTGTGTTTTTTATGGCCCCGATGGTCAGTCTGGTTATGGCGCTGGTCGCTTGGGCGGTGATCCCGTTCAACGACGGTTGGGTGTTGTCCGACATTAACGTGGCCATCCTGTTCGTCTTCGCGGTTTCCTCGCTCGAAGTATACGGCGTGATCATGGGCGGGTGGGCCTCTAACTCCAAATATCCATTCTTGGGTAGCTTGCGCTCTGCCGCGCAAATGATCTCTTACGAGGTCTCAATCGGTTTGATCATCATCGGTGTAATTATCTCGACCGGGTCGATGAACTTTAGCGGGATCGTTGCAGCACAAGACAGCAACTATGGACTGTTAAGCTGGTACTGGTTGCCCCACTTTCCGATGCTGATCCTGTTTTTTATCAGCGCATTGGCTGAAACCAACCGCCCCCCGTTCGATCTGCCCGAAGCGGAATCTGAATTGGTAGCCGGGTATCAGGTTGAATACTCATCCACTCCATTCCTGCTGTTCATGATCGGTGAACTGGTAGCAGTCGTGTTGATGTGCGCACTGATATCGCTGATGTTCTTTGGCGGTTGGTTGTCCCCGATCCCGGGCTTGCCTGATGGCATCTTCTGGATGGTCGCAAAAATGGGATTGGTGTTCTTCTTCTTCTCCTTGGTCAAGGCGATCACGCCGCGCTACCGCTATGACCAGCTGATGCGTCTGGGCTGGAAGGTATTCCTGCCATTCTCGTTGTTCTGGGTGGTTTTTGTGGCCTTTGCGGCAAAATTCGAATGGTTCTGGGGTGTGTATGCACGCTGGACAGTAGGGGGCTGATCCGATGACAGACTACACCCGTCACGCCAAGTATTTCCTGTTGCAGGACTTTTATCACGGTCTAAAGCTGGGCATTAAGTACATGTTCAAGCCCAAGGCGACGATTAACTATCCGCATGAAAAGGGGCCTTTGTCCCCGCGCTTCCGCGGTGAACATGCGTTGCGCCGCTATGCTAATGGCGAAGAACGCTGCATTGCGTGCAAATTGTGCGAAGCGGTTTGCCCTGCGCAGGCGATTACGATTGACGCGGAACCTCGTGAAGATGGCAGCCGACGCACCACGCGGTATGACATTGACATGACAAAATGCATCTACTGCGGTTTCTGCCAAGAAGCCTGCCCCGTTGACGCGATTGTCGAGGGTCCGAATTTTGAATTCTCGACCGAGACGCGCGAAGAGCTGTATTACGACAAAACCAAATTGCTTGAAAACGGCGACCGCTGGGAAGCCGAAATTGCACGCAACCTTGAGATGGATGCACCTTACAGATGACCAATTCCTCAAATCCCTTCGAAGATATGATGCGTCAGATGCAGGAAATGGCCAAAGCCTTTCCGGGGATGGATGCGTTTTCGCCCAAAGGTTTCGAGGCCATGATGGGCAAGATGCCCAAAGACATGATGGAAACGTTCTTTGGAAACACGTTGAACCCCGACGGGTTGGATGCCAAAACGCGGATGTTGCTGACGATTGCAGGTTTGACCATGCAGGGTGCACAAAACGACATCGCGCTGAAACAGGCAGTAATTCACGCAATCGAGGCTGGCGCGCACAAGCAGCAAGTGATCGATACGATCGGACAGATGGCGGTTTTTGCCGGTCTCCCTGCCATGACCCGTGCAATGCAAATTGCGCAAGATGTGTTGGATGACAAGGAAGGTGACGCATGAGCGTATTTGCATTTTATCTTTTTGCAGTCAGCGTAATTGCAGGCGGGCTTTTTACCGTTATCAGCCGCAATCCGGTGCATTCGGTGCTTTGGCTGATCCTGTCATTCCTAAGCGCGGCCGGACTGTTCGTGATGCTGAACGCCGAATTCGTGGCGATGTTGTTGATCATCGTTTACGTGGGGGCGGTTGCGGTATTGTTCTTGTTCGTAGTGATGATGCTGGACGTTGATTTTGCCGAACTAAAGGCCGAAATGGCGCGCTATATGCCGCTGGGGCTGCTGATTGGATTGATCGTGTTGATGCAGTTCGTGATGGCCTTTGGCGCATGGGATGCAAATGCCGCCGCGGAAGGGCTGCGCACGCAGGTGGTCACAGACGAGGTGCAGAATACCGCTGCTTTGGGATTGATCCTGTATGATGAGTATTTCCTGCTGTTCCAACTGTCTGGTTTGATCCTGCTGGTCGCGATGATCGGGGCGATTGTGCTGACACTTCGCCACCGTGTCGATGTGAAACGCCAAGACGTGGTCGCGCAGATGATGCGCGATCCGGCCAAGGCCATGAAATTGAATGATGTGAAACCGGGGCAGGGCCTGTAAGGGCTGCCCGAACAAGGATGTGACCCATGTCGAGAACTACTATTGTTGTGTTGGTTGTCGTGCTGATCGTTGTTTTCGGCGGCTATAACCTTATCGGATAACGACAGGATCGGGGTGGAAACCCTGACCGCCAAGAACTAAAGAACGCCCGGAACGGGCACAGAACCGAGGGACGACATGATCGGAATTGAACACTACCTGACAGTGGCGGCGACGCTTTTTGTCATTGGCATTTTCGGGCTATTCCTGAACCGCAAGAACATCATCATCATGTTGATGTCGATCGAACTGATGCTTTTAGCGGTAAACCTTAATTTCGTCGCGTTCTCGCATTTCCTCGGCGATCTGGTGGGGCAGGTCTTTACCTTGTTCGTTCTGACTGTTGCAGCTGCAGAAGCTGCGATTGGTCTGGCCATTCTGGTCTGCTTTAACCGCAATCGTGGTTCGATTGCTGTTGAAGATGTCAACGTGATGAAGGGCTAAGACCATGGAAAGCATTATTCTTTTCGCGCCGCTTGTTGGTGCCTTGATCACTGGTTTTGGCTGGAAACTGATCGGCGAAAAGCCGGCCCAGTGGTTCGCCACCGCGATGTTGTTTCTGGCTGCTCTGCTTAGCTGGGTCGTGTTCCTGACGTTTGACGGCGTAACCGAGCACATCCAGTTGATGCGCTGGATCGAAAGCGGCAGCCTGTCGACAGATTGGGCGATCCGGATGGACCGTCTGACCGCCATCATGTTGATCGTGATCACCACGGTCTCCAGCCTCGTGCACCTGTATTCTGTTGGCTACATGGCACATGACGATAATTTCAAAAACAACGAGCCTTATCGCGCCCGTTTCTTTGCATATCTGTCATTCTTCACCTTTGCGATGTTGATGCTGGTGACGGCGGATAACCTGGTTCAAATGTTCTTTGGCTGGGAAGGTGTGGGCGTTGCCTCATATCTCTTGATCGGTTTCTATTACAAAAAACCGTCGGCAAATGCCGCAGCAATTAAGGCTTTCGTTGTCAACCGCGTGGGTGACTTTGGCTTTATGCTTGGGATTATTGGTCTGTTCTATTTGACTGACAGTATCAAGTTTGACGACATTTTCGCGGCTGCGCCCGAGTTGGCAAATACGACACTGCATTTCTTGTGGGCTGACTGGAACGCGGCGAACCTGCTGGCCTTCCTGTTGTTTGTCGGTGCCATGGGTAAATCGGCGCAGTTGTTCCTGCACACTTGGTTGCCCGACGCGATGGAAGGTCCGACCCCTGTGTCTGCCCTGATCCACGCCGCGACGATGGTTACTGCGGGTGTATTCCTGGTTTGCCGTATGTCGCCACTAATGGAATTCGCACCCGAGGCGATGACGTTTGTCACCGTTATCGGTGCGACAACGGCTTTTGTTGCCGCCACAATTGGTCTGGTTCAGACTGATATCAAACGGGTTATTGCCTATTCGACCATGTCGCAGTTGGGCTATATGTTCGTTGCTGCTGGCGTCGGTATGTACTCAGCTGCCATGTTCCACCTGCTGACCCACGCGTTCTTTAAGGCGTTGTTGTTCCTTGGGGCCGGTTCGGTCATTCACGGGATGCACCACGAGCAGGACATGAATAACTACGGTGGTTTGCGCAAAAAGCTCCCGTATACGTTCTGGGCGATGATGATCGGCACGCTTGCGATTACCGGGGTCGGTATCCCGCTTACACATATCGGATTTGCGGGCTTCCTGTCCAAGGACGCAATAATCGAGAGCGCTTATGGTGCTGGTTCCATGTATGGTTTCTGGCTGTTGGTTATTGCCGCTGCGATGACCAGTTTCTATAGCTGGCGCCTGATGTTCCTGACCTTCTTTGGCAAGCCACGCGGCAACAGACACACCCACGAGCATGCTCATGAAAGCCCGATGGTTATGTTGGTTCCGCTTGGGGTCCTAAGCCTTGGCGCGGTTTTGGCCGGCATGGTGTTTTACAACGGTTTCTTTGGCAAAGCGGAATACGTCGGCAAATTCTATGGTATCCCGATGACGGAAACGGCCGCTGCCGGTGATGCCAAAGTCGAGGGTGCCGAGGACAGTCATAGTGTCGCTGCAACTGGAGAAGCACCCGCT
>JAPKCR010000685.1 GCA_026421135.1 Sulfitobacter sp.
CGAATGGGTGCCTGTATGTGCCTTTTGAATACGAAAGGTTCGGGCTAAGGTCCGATCACCCGTTTAGACAAAAGGCCGATCCCATGCATCTTGACGTACAAGATCTGCGCAACTTCTATTATCGCAGCGCGCTAGGTCGGGCCGCGCAGTTTTCGCTGCGCAGCCGAATGCTCGAGCTGTGGCCCGAAGCAAAAGGCCAGACAGTTGTCGGGTTTGGCTTTGCTGCGCCTTTGCTGCGCCCATATCTGGCGGATTCACGCAGGGTGATGACCCTGATGCCGGGGCCGCAGGGGGTGATGCCTTGGCCTGCCGGGATGGCAAATACATCCGTCCTGACCGAAGAAACGCTTTGGCCGATCGAGACAGGACATGTTGACAAGCTGGTCTTGCTGCATGGCCTTGAGACTTCGGACAGGCAAGGTGACCTGCTTGAGGAATGCTGGCGCGTTCTGGGGCCGGGGGGCAGGGCGCTGTTTATCGTGCCCAACCGGGCGGGGTTGTGGGCGCGGCGAGACATCACGCCATTTGGCTATGGCCGACCTTATTCCCTTAGCCAGCTTGAGGCGCAGTTGCGCAAACATCAGTTTTTGCCTGAACGGCAATTGGGTGCGCTATACCAGGTGCCGTCCCCACGTCGGGTATGGATGCGGTCAGGAAAGCTGTTTGAGAAAGTGGGCCGCCACATGCCTACCATGATGGCTGGCGGCGCATTCATGGTTGAAGTGACGAAACTGGTCTATCCGCCCAAGGGCAAGGTCGAGCGAAAAGCCGCGCGCCGATCGATCCGCATGCTTGAAGGCGTCGGTGCGCAGACGGTGAAACCGGTTTGAGACCTCGTATTGCTGGCTAGAATCGTTTCCAAGTGGTTAATGGTGCAACACCCGTGCTGGTATGACGGTTTGAAACGGGTCAAAGCGTCGCAGTTCAAGGGGCCAATAAGAATAAGGGGCGGTTTACAGTCAGAACATCACTATACTGTGTTGCGGGACGCAAACCTGTCTGCTACATCGGCCCTGATTTAGACGTCTTGGGTCAATTCAAGCCGCGCCAACACCCCGGTGACGCGAGTTATTCGCATACCCGGCACTGACGTACGAGAGGATGGACGTGTCCGAAACAGCATCAATCTCTACAGGTATCGCAAATCGTTATGCGACTGCCGTGTATGAGTTGGCCTCTGAGGCCAAATCCCTTCCACAGATTGAAAAAGATCTCGATGCGCTGCAAGCCTCTTTGGCTGATAGCGAAGATTTCCGGGACCTGATCCATTCGCCGATCTACACGCGCGAACAGCAGGCTGCCTCTATTAGTGCCATCGCCAAAAAGATGGGCTTGTCTGATACAATGTCAAAAACGCTGGAATTGATGGCAAACAAGCGCCGCTTGTTCGTTATGCCCCAGTTGATCCAGAATCTGCGCGAAATTATCGCGGTGGAAAAGGGCGAAGTCACAGCTGATGTGGTTTCGGCCAAGGCGCTCACCAAAGCGCAATCTGATAAATTGTCCAAGTCGCTCGCTGCGACAACAGGCAAAAAAGTAACGTTGAATGCGACTGTTGATGAATCCCTCATCGGTGGTCTTATCGTCAAAGTGGGCTCTAAGATGATCGACACGTCGATCCGCGCAAAGCTCAATTCCCTCCAGAATGTAATGAAAGAGGTCGGATAAATGGGTATCCAAGCTGCAGAAATTTCTGCGATCCTGAAAGACCAGATCGAAAACTTTGGTCAAGAAGCAGAAGTGGCCGAAGTTGGCCGCGTTCTGTCCGTCGGTGACGGTATCGCGCGTGTATATGGTTTGGACAGTGTTCAAGCCGGTGAAATGGTTGAATTCCCTGGTGGAATCCAAGGCATGGCCTTGAACCTTGAATCTGACAACGTTGGTGTTGTTATTTTCGGGTCTGACCAAGACATCAAAGAGGGTGACGTTGTTAAGCGCACCAACTCAATCGTGGACGTGCCAATTGGTGACGAACTTTTGGGTCGTGTTGTTGACGGTCTGGGTAACCCGATTGATGGCAAAGGTCCGATCAAAACTGCAAAGCGCGGTTTGGCCGAAGTTAAAGCACCGGGCATTATCCCGCGTAAATCGGTTCACGAACCGATGGCAACAGGCCTAAAGTCTGTTGATGCGATGATCCCGATTGGCCGTGGCCAGCGCGAATTGATCATTGGTGACCGTCAGACTGGTAAAACAGCTGT
>JAPKCR010000686.1 GCA_026421135.1 Sulfitobacter sp.
CTATGGGTTCACAGCGATCATTGTTGCCTTCTTGGGCAGATTGCACCCTGTCGGTATTTTGCTGGCGGGCGGGTTAATGGCGTTGACCTATATCGGCGGCGACATTGCACAAAGCCAGTTGGGTCTGCCTGCCGCTGCCATTCAGGTGTTTCAGGGGATGTTGCTGTTTTTCCTGCTCGCCTTTGACCTTTTCACCCATTACCGGTTGCGCTTTGGCCGGGCGGAGGCCGCATAATGGATCTTTCAGCCATCAATCCCGTCCTGTTCGTTGCAGGTTTTCTGGTCGCGGCAACGCCCCTGATTTTTGCCGCATTGGGGGAACTGGTCGTCGAAAAATCGGGTGTCCTTAATTTGGGCGTCGAGGGTATGATGATCATGGGGGCCATTTGCGGCTTTGCCGCCGCGGTGGAAACCGGATCGCCGTTGCTGGGTTTTGCGGCCGCTGCCCTGGGCGGTGCGCTTTTAAGCTTGCTGTTTGCATTTCTGACGCAAATCACTCTGGCCAATCAGGTCGCGTCGGGTCTTGCGCTCACGCTGTTCGGGTTGGGGTTTTCGGCGCTGCTGGGGCAAAGCTATGTCGGGATCAAACCGCCACGTCTTGCAGAGGTAAACTTTGGGCCGCTGCATGATATTCCGGTTCTGGGGCCGGTTCTGTTTTCCCATGACATCATGTTGTACTTGGGCTTTGCGATGGTTTTCGCCGTTTGGGCGATGCTTAAATTCACGCGGGCGGGTCTGATCCTGCGCGCTGTGGGTGAAAGCCACGATGCTGCTCATGCACTTGGCTACAAGGTGGTTCGAATTCGCACGCTTGCAATCATGTTTGGAGGAGCCTGTGCAGGACTGGGCGGAGCCTATATCAGCCTGATCCGCGTCCCCCAATGGACCGAAGGGATGACCGCTGGCGTAGGTTGGATTGCGCTGGCCTTGGTCGTCTTTGCGAGCTGGAAGCCATGGCGTTTGCTGCTGGGTGCCTATTTATTTGGCGGAATCACACAGTTACAGTTAAATCTGCAAGGTGCAGGCGTTGCCATTCCTGTAGAGTATCTGGCAATGTCGCCCTACATCATCACCATCCTTGTGCTGGTGGTTCTTTCTGCGGATAAAAGCAGTGCTCCGGCATCGCTTGGTCGCACTTTCCACGCCTCGTCCTAACGGGGTCACACTTTCAAATGCCCTATAAAAGGGCAGAATACTCAGGGGAATAAGTTATGAAACTATCAACACTCCTCGCCAGCGCTGCGCTGGCGATCGGTCTTGCGGGCGGTGCCTATGCCGACGACAAAACCAAAGTCGGCTTTGTATTCGTTGGCCCAGTGGGCGACGGCGGCTGGACATACGAGCATAACCAAGGCCGTCTGGCCGTTGAAAAAGAATTCGGCGACAAAGTCGAAACTGTGTTTGTTGAAAACGTGGCCGAAGGCCCGGATTCCGAACGCGTAATGACCCAGATGGCACTAGACGGTGCGGACCTGATTTTCACCACATCGTTTGGCTATATGGACCCGACAATCAACGTTGCGGCCAAATTCCCCGATGTAAAATTCGAACATGCGACCGGCTACAAGCGCGCCGATAACGTGTCGACATACTCCGCGCGCTTCTACGAAGGCCGTGCGATTCAGGGCCACATCGCCGGCAAGATGACCAAATCGAATATCATCGGCTATATTGGATCTTTCCCAATCCCCGAAGTTATCCGCGGCATCAACTCTGCCTATATCCACGCCAAAAAGGTTAATCCTGACGTCGAATTCAAGATCGTTTGGGCCTACACATGGTTTGATCCTGCAAAAGAAGCAGACGCGGCGAAGGTCCTAATCGAACAGGGAGCGGACGTCGTGTTGCAGCACACAGACTCCACTGCGCCACAGGCCGCAGCCCAAGAAGCCGGTAATGTGATCACCTTTGGTCAGGCATCCGACATGGCGCAATATGCACCTATGCCGCGTGTATCGTCGATCATCGATGATTGGGCCCCCTACTATATCGCGCGCACCAAGGCCGTGATGGATGGCACATGGGAAAGCAAAGACACATGGGACGGCATCGGTGCCGGCATGGTTGGCATCGGTGAAATTTCCGATGCAGTACCCGCAGACGTGAAAGAGGAAGCACTGGCGCTGAAAGCATCCATCGCGGACGGTTCATACCACCCGTTCACCGGGCCGCTGAAAAAGCAGGACGGGTCTGATT
>JAPKCR010000687.1 GCA_026421135.1 Sulfitobacter sp.
AGACCTTCATCGGTCAAAGCAAGAAATTGATCTTCCAGCGCGTTGATTTGTTCAACCAGCGGGCGAGTCGCCTTGATTTTGCGGTCGTTGGGTGTCCCAAAGACTTTTTTGGCGAGTGTTCCGATGCCCAGCATGTAATCTCCTGCCGAAGTTATGATCTATAGCGCCGATCTGCTTGCCGAGCCGCCGAACAACCCCTAGATACAAGGCTGAACGTACGCCAGAGCCGCGCCCATAGGGCGATGTAAGGGTCGTACCAAACCGTGTCAATGTAGCAGCCCCTTGTGGCAGCCAAACCTAGGACAGATACATGCAAAAAACCCTCACTTTCTTGGCACCTTTCGTCGTTGCCGCCTCGCTAGCCCTGCCTGTCGCCGCCCAAGATGAGGTCAAAGCCGATACCGTCGTCGCAACTGTAAACGGCACGGACATCACGATCGGTCACATGATTATTGCCCGCGCCACCCTGCCAGAGCAGTATCAGCAGCTTCCTCCGGAAGTTCTTTTCAAAGGTATTCTGGACCAACTGGTGCAACAAACAGCGCTTTCACAAAGCTTTGAGGGCGAACTGCCAGCGCGCGTTGCCTTGGCGATTGAAAACGAGCAGCGTCAATTAGTTGCGGGCGAAGTCATTGAAAAGAACATGGCGGTCCCCGTTTCCGAAGACGAACTGAACGCCGCCTATGAAGAAACATATGGATCAGCCGAGCCTTCCGAAGAATATGATGCATCTCACATTCTGGTTGAGACAGAAGAAGAAGCGCTAGCCGTTATTGCTGAAATCGAAGGCGGCGCTAATTTTGCTGAGGTTGCGAAAGAGAAATCAACCGGCCCGTCAGGCCCCGGCGGCGGTAACTTGGGTTGGTTCGGCCCCGGCATGATGGTCCCTGAGTTCGAAGCTGCGGTTGTTGATCTGGAAGTTGGTGCAGTTTCTGCCCCCGTCCAAACGCAATTCGGTTGGCACGTCATCAGACTGACCGATAAACGCTTGAAAGACGCGCCACCAATGGAAGAAGTCAAAGCCGAGCTTGAAACTCAGGTTCGCCAAGTACGCGTGCAGAAAACCATCGAACAGATGACAGAAGAAGCTGATGTCGATTTGTCCCCTTCAGAAGACGTCGATCCAACTGTTATTACCAATCTTGGTTTGTTGGAGTAACTAAGCATGGGCAAGATAACTGCTGTTTCGCCCCTTGCGCCCAAACAATTTCCTGTTCTGCCGGTCATTGACGGGGTTCGGTTTGCGACAATTGCTGCTGGTGTGCGCTATCAAGGTCGCACCGATGTGATGCTGGCTGAATTGGCTCCGGGCACGACCATTGCAGGTACGTTCACCAAATCTGCGACGCGTGCAGCGCCTGTCTTGGACTGCCAGGCCAAGATTGGCGGAACATCCGATGCGGGGGCCGCTATTCTGGTGAATTCCGGCAACGCGAATGCGTTTACCGGAAAAGGCGGCGTGGTCGCTGTCGAAGCAATTACCGAAGCAGTTGCCAAGGTTTGTAATATACCACAGTCGCGGGTTTTCACGTCCTCAACTGGCGTGATCGGCGAACCGTTGCCGCATGATAAAATCATCGCAAAACTCCAAGACCTGCACGACACCCAAGGCAGCAACCGCTTAGGCGACGCGGCACAGGCAATCATGACGACCGACACATTCGCCAAAGGCTCCACCAAAACGGTGATGATCAATGGCGCACCCGTCAAAATCGCAGGTATCGCCAAAGGCTCCGGAATGATTGCGCCCGACATGGCGACGATGCTTGTCTACATCTTTACCGACGCGAAAATTAGCCAGCCAGACCTACAGACCTTGGTGTCCCGCAATAACGCGGTGACCTTCAACTGCATCACGGTCGACAGCGACACATCAACATCCGACAGCCTGATGGTCGCCGCAACGGGCGCATCTGGCGTCGACGTCACTGGCAATGAATCCTTCGAGACTGCCCTGCATGATCTAATGCGCGACCTCGCCCACCAAGTCGTGCGCGACGGCGAAGGGGCTACCAAATTCGTCACCATCAACGTGACTGGGGCCGCAAGCGACGCAGACGCGCGGCTGGTCGCAATGGCCACAGCAAACTCACCCCTCGTGAAAACAGCCATTGCAGGCGAAGACCCCAACTGGGGGCGCATTGTTATGGCGGTCGGTAAATCCGGCGCGGCTGCGGACCGCGACCTGCTATCT
>JAPKCR010000688.1 GCA_026421135.1 Sulfitobacter sp.
TTGACGATGTTGACGCAACAGGTGGGATGATCCTGAACGGACACATCGTTGCCATTCGTGGGCTTGGTGGCGTGCATTTGGCATGCGACGCGACGAATGGTTCGGCTGTGGCAGAGCTGCGCCGACGGAAATCACGGGCGGGCAAAGCGTTTGCATTGATGGCACGAGATTTGGACGTCGTGCGTGGATTTTGTGAGGTTTCAGATTCTGAAGCCGAAGCTCTTTCAAGCCCACAGGCGCCTATTGTGCTGTTAAGGAAAAAAGCGAACAGCCTGCCAGACGAGATTGCACCTGGTTTAGACCGGCTTGGCGTCATGTTGCCCTATACGCCATTTTATCACTTGATCCTGCGCCGTTTGGGTCGCCCCGTCATTATGACAAGCGGGAACCCTTCAGGGCAGCCTCAATGCATCGAGAATCAAGAAACGCGGGAGCGCCTGGCATCCATTGCTGATTTCGGTTGCTTGCATGATCGCGACATAGCCAACCGTATTGATGATAGCGTCGTACGTGTCGATCTAGATCGGGAGCGGGTGTTGCGTCGGGCACGTGGATATGCGCCGCAACCTTTAACGTTGCCAAAAGGCTTTTCTGACCAGACCGAACTTCTTGCCTTAGGGTCTGAGCAAAAGAACACCTTTTGTTTCGTAAAAGACGGCCGCGCAGTCGTTTCGCAACATATGGGCGACCTTGAGGATCTGACGACAAATACTGACGTCTCGAAATACCTAGACGTCTATCAGAACCTGTTTGACTATAGCCCCAAAGTGATCGCCGTGGATGCTCACCCACAGTATCTATCGACACAACGCGGGTATGAAATTGCCGATGACCGGCCCGTCATCGAAATTCAACATCACCACGCCCATATTGCATCTTGTCTTGCCGAAAATGGCCGATCATTAGATGCAGGCCATGTCCTAGGCATCGCTTTAGATGGCACGGGCTTGGGTGACGATGGCACGATTTGGGGCGGCGAATTCCTGATCTGTGATTACCACGGGTATCGGCGAGCTGGATGTCTCAAGCCCGTTGCATTGCTTGGCGGCGCTGCCGCTGTCAAAGAGCCATGGCGCAATTTGTACGCACACCTCATGGCCCAAATGGGGTGGGGTGAATTGTCGATGAACTTCTCTGATCTCGAGGTGTTTCAAAGGTTGAGAAACCTGCCCAGAGAAACGTTAGATGCAATGGTGTCTTCTGGTACGAATGTGCCGCTTGCGTCGTCTTGTGGTCGGCTATTTGATGCTGCCGCCGCGCTTGCCGGTATTGCGTGGGACAAACAGAATTATGAAGGCGAAGCTGCTATTCTCTTTGAAGCGGCTCTCGACAAGGACGCCTTAAGCGAGCCCGATGATTTAGCCTATCCATTCTCCATTCCGTTGATGGATGGGACAGGGATGCCCTATATCGAACCGCTGGCAGTCTGGCGCGCAATGCTTGGTGATGTCGTGTTAGAAACGCCAGTAGGTGTGATGTCCGCGAGGTTCCATCGCGGGCTAGCCAAAGCAATTTCGGACATGGCGCTGCGCCTGACGAAGGATACACCAGTTGATACGGTCGCCTTATCGGGCGGGTGTTTTCAGAACGCCGTGCTGTTCAAACTGGTTCACCAATCATTGGAAAAGGCCGGGCTGACAGTCCTGAGCCATTCACAGTATCCCGCGAATGTTGGTGGGATTTCATTAGGGCAGGCGGTGATTGCCCTCGCAAACACGCAAGGGGAGAACAACACATGTGCTTAGGAATTCCTGGAAAGATCACTGAGATATCTGATCCGAAACGAAAGCTCGCGATGGTCGATATTTCTGGTGTCCAACGTGAGGTCAATATTGCCTGTATCGTCGGAGACGAACCGCTCGAGGCCTTAATTGGTACGTGGTCTTTGATTCACGTCGGATTTGCAATGAGCAAGATTGACGAGAAAGAAGCCGCCTTGACGCTGGATGTGTTACGCCAGTTGGGCGAGGCACAAGAAGAGATCGAAGCCATGCGTGCAAGCGAAGAGATGCTGAGGGCTACGTCATGAATTACGCTGATGAGTTTCGTGATCCGGTCGCGGCCAAGGGTGTTTTGGCAGCCATCAAAAAGGTCGTCACAGAACTGGGCGCAACAAAGGAAAAACCGGTTCACATCATGGAGGTCTGCGGCGGCCATACACATGCGATCTTTCGATATGGACTGGACAAACTA
>JAPKCR010000689.1 GCA_026421135.1 Sulfitobacter sp.
GACGACACTTATGCAAACCTTTTGCCCTCACGTTGGTACGGGTACACCAACGTATTGATATATCGCGCTAGCGTGAGGCTTTTGAAAGTTACACCCAACGGCTTTCAGGCGGCCCGGTTCCACGCAATTTAGACGGGACATGATCGGGCGAAACGGCCCGTCCAACATGTAAGTGAGATTTTGGAATAATACGAAAATCATCTGGTGTCGTATCCGCAACTTCTACCTTAGAAAAATCGCCATCAGTGCCCAAAAAATTGTTACTAGGAAGCGCTTGAAGGGAAGGATCATAATCAGTATTGCCACCGGCCAGTGACTAAACCACTTTTACTGTTCCCTTTGAGTACTGCGCGCCCCTTATTTTTCAGCTTCTCTTTGTCCACCTGCCGCGCGAATATCGGATGCTACCGCCGATCGCCGCCCTTTGCCACTTGGTTGAAATTCCACCGCACAGAGACCGTCGATTTCTGATCCGGCTCGATCACATCGATCAGCCAATTGATGTCTTCGTTGGCCCAATCTTCGGCCGTGCTCCAGCCCTGCTATTCAGCGAAATTCCAAAACTCAGTCAGGCTTTGGCGGTCCTGGGAATTGCCCAATAGAGCACTGCGGTCATGGCGACGTAAGTGAAGATGATCGTGGGCATTGTTGTATTGAACCCCAAGTCAAACTCCGGAAGACCAAGTAGGTCACGAAATGAAACAGTGGCCACCGACAGCATAAAGCCAATTCCGTAGACAAACACACCGATGATGACCGCGCGATTTTTGCCTGTGCGGATGATCCCAGCTTTGACCTCCTCACGGAAGTAGTAGGCCAGCGCAACGACTATAAAGACGGCTTCGATCAGAATAGCGAGATAAGCGTTGGTCGCATAAAGCCCCAGACCGACGCCCTGTGTATCTTCGCCAAACACGTTGTGGGCGTGGCCCGAATAGAAATCCAAAACAATATGCCCGACGAACAATGCCAGTGCGACCAAACCAATTGTCGTGCTTTTGAACAGCCATTTGCCAATCAGAAAGATCACCACAGCCCAGAAAAGTTGCGGCAAGAGGTGGTGACTGTACATCATCGACACGGACATGGTGTCGATTGTCGCATCGAAAACGTCACTGGGCGTTGTCGTTTCAAGCCCAAGGTAGTGGAACACAAACCAGAAGAGGTCTTGGAATTGAGATGCGACCAGAAAGAACAGCAACGTTCCTTTGGGGAACTTTTGATGTGCGACAAGGGCGGTTGCGTAATGTCCGGCGATCATTTGAATGTCCTTTGACCCGAGTTGCGCCACTTTCGTCCTAGAAGGGCGTCAGATGGCATGATATTATTTCGTAACTACCGGTCCGTTATGCGGCGGTCAATATTAAAATACCAGAAGGTACGAATATGCCGATTGGAGATGATACACCCAAGCGCGGACGTCCGCAGACCTTGGATCGCGACGCAGTCACAAAGATTGCGCTGACGCGCTATTGGAAGGACGGGCCAACACGCGTTTCGATCAGCCAAATCTGCCAAGCCGCCAACGTGTCCAAGCCAAGTCTGTATCGTGAATTTGGCAGTGACGATGGACTTCGGAATGCCGCTCTCGATCTTTATCGCCAAGTGGCCCTTGTCCCGTACTACGAAAATATGAACCGCGGGATCGGGTTTAAAAACGAGATCGACGCGCTGATCGCCTTTATGACCCAAGATAGGACAACGCTTGGAATTCCGAGTGGTTGTTTACAAGTCGAAATGCGTTCCAGCTATTGTGATTTGGGAGATGCAACGCGGGCCAAGGTTGACCTCATGCGGGGCGAAACACTTGAAACCTACGAAAAGTGGATCGATCGGGCAAAGTCGACTGGTGAATGCACGGCCGACATTTCGTCAAGGGCAGCGGCCATCTTTTGTGATGTGCAAAACATGGGTGCCATGCGAATGCAAAGAGAAGGCGTTCCGAACGAAATCATTGTTCAAACGTTGAAGTTTGCATTCTCGACTCTCGCGAGGTGAGGAGGACCGTGCGTTGACGTAGTCGCTGCGGATATCGGCCTTGTTCGCATTGCAGACATTGACGCAATTGCAGCGATTGTCCGCAATCCGCCCAAACCGGACCTCAACCATCTAGTCAATCTTTGCGTCACAGCTTTCGCATTGCAGTCACTCAAGCACCGTGCAGCATTTTCATAGGTCGGATGTCGGGGACG
>JAPKCR010000690.1 GCA_026421135.1 Sulfitobacter sp.
TCACGGGTGTTACCCCACAGCGACCTCAACGCTGCGCGTCTACCATTCCGCCACGACCGCACGCCATGGATGGTGTGGCTCGTTTAGACAAACTTGATCCCCTTGTGAAGAGGCAATCCTCATCATTTTGAACAACTGCGTTTTCTGCCCTGCCACTGGCGAAAATTCTACAGCCCCCTTGAAATACGGGCGCAAAACCTGACTTTAGAGACAAGCAAGTAAAAAAGGTGATCCACAGTGACCAATGACGCGCCCGCACAAACCGCCCCTGCCCTGCAAATCGACATCATTTCCGATGTGATGTGTCCATGGTGCATCGTAGGGTATCGTCAGTTGGAACAGGCGCTCGCGCAGACCGGTGTGGGTGCGTTTATCCGCTGGCATCCATTTGAATTGAACCCCAATATGCCACCCGAAGGTCAGAACACAGCTGAACATATCGCTGAGAAATATGGGGCCAGCCCTGAACAATCGGCGCAGAACCGGGCGCATCTGGCGCAAGTAGGCAAGGATCTGGGGATCGATTTTCAGTTTACCCCCGACAGCCGCATCGTAAACAGCTTTGCCGCGCACCAGCTTTTGCATTGGGCCCAAGAACACAATCTTCAGCATCCGTTGAAACTGGCGCTATTTAATGCGCATTTCACCCAAGGGCGCGACGTGTCTGACCATGCGGTGCTGGTCGACGTGGCTGAAAAGGTCGGTCTGGACCGCGCACAGGCTGCTGAAGTGCTCGAAAGTGGCAGCCATGCAGACGCCGTACGCGAGCAGGAAGGCGTTTGGACAGGTCAGGGAATCAGCGGCGTGCCTGCGATGGTGTTCGAGGGGAAATATTTAGTGACTGGCGCACAGGGCTTGGATAACTACACCCAAGTCATTCAACAGATCATGGCGGAAAAGGCTGCGGCCTAAGGGCGGTACCCTTGC
This sequence comes from Sulfitobacter sp., assembly GCA_026421135.1. GTDB lineage: Bacteria > Pseudomonadota > Alphaproteobacteria > Rhodobacterales > Rhodobacteraceae > Sulfitobacter. The sequence continues at coordinate 928 of JAPKCR010000690.1, forward strand.
AGAAAAACAGGGCGCAAAGCAGCTGACAATGGTGGAATGGATCATCTCTGACGGTTTGACCGATTTTCGAACCGCCGAGGCGTGGATGGAAGAACGCGCGAACCAGATCGCCGCAGGCACAGCCAGCGAATGCATTTGGCTGGTCGAACACCCGGCGCTTTACACAGCCGGCACTTCGGCCAAAGTCAGTGATCTGACGGAACCCGACCGGTTTCCCGTTTATGACACCCGCCGAGGCGGGCAATATACCTATCACGGGCCCGGGCAGCGTGTGGTCTATGTTATGCTTGATGTGGGCAAACGGGGGCATGACGTGCGCCGCTTTGTTCAACAGCTCGAAGAGTGGGTGATCGCCACTCTAGACAGCTTTAACGTTAAGGGCGAAATTCGCGAAGGCCGTGTTGGCGTCTGGGTCCAGCGTCCAGACAAGCCCCTGAATATCAACGGAAACATAGCCGAAGATAAAATCGCCGCCATCGGAATTCGCCTGCGCAAATGGGTAAGCTTTCACGGCATCAGCATTAATGTCGAGCCTGACCTAAGCCATTTTGGCGGAATTGTTCCGTGTGGTATTACCGCACATGGCGTGACGTCTCTTGTTGATCTCGGGCTACCCGTCTCGATTGAGACGCTCGACGTGGCCTTGCGGACGCAATTCAATAAGATCTTTGAAGGCGCACCCGAAAATATTTGATTCGTACATGTTGCGGTAGGGCTGTCACACATGGCTGCGGTGCCGAAACCGTCTCGCTTTCCATTTTCTGCATCGTTTGCATTCCGAAATTTACATGTGTTTCACATATTTGGTCTTAGCTTGCAGGCGAAGTAGACTAAAAAACCAAACGATACCCGACTGCTTTGGTAAATAAGGCCCGCCAGCAATGACCTCGAATTTTTAAGAAAATACCGCACCTGCGGCAATCGTGGCCATTGCCCCTTTGGGCAAGTCGCACTAGAACCTACGATAATCCAGCGCACGTTCCTTGTCGGGGCGTGGGTTGACCAACCAATTTCAGGAGGCACCGCATGGCCGACGCAGCCATTCACGGGCAAGACCATCACGACGAGCGTGGATTTTTCACACGCTGGTTTATGTCCACGAACCACAAAGACATCGGTATTCTGTATCTGATCGTCTCAGCCTTCGTTGGCTTTATCTCAGTATGCTTTACCATCTACATGCGACTGGAATTGATGCACCCAGGTGTTCAGTACATGTGTTTGGAAGGCGCGCGCTTTATCGCCGATAGCGCTGCAACATGTA
>JAPKCR010000691.1 GCA_026421135.1 Sulfitobacter sp.
CCACGGCCAACACAGTCAGGACAAGTGCGTAAATCAGTCTCATTGGGTCACCTCTTCACGCAACAACCAACCTGTGACGGATGCCTCGCGGTTAAACACATCTTTCGCTGCTTGCATGATATCATCGGGCGTAACTGCCTCCAGGACATCTGGCCAGTCTTGCACATCTTGAACGGACAGGCCGATGGCCAATGCACTACCGTATCGGTTCGCCACGCTGTCAGCACTGTCCCGGGAATACACTTGCTCGGCGCGCACTTGGGCTTTGATCCGCTCCAACTGCTCGGCGTCAACGCCGTCTTTCATAAAGCTGGCGATCGCGGCATCCATCGCGTCTTCGGCCTCTTGCAGCGTCACATCCGGACGCGGCAAGACAACCAAATTAAACGTCGTGTCGTCCAAGGTCTGGCCGTTATAAAACGCCGCAGAATAGGTCGCGACAGGCACGTCAAATTGCAGCTTCTCTGCCAGATAGGATGTTGTTCCACCGCCCAAAATTTCTGCCAAAATTGTCAATGCTGCTGCGGTTTCCTGATCGCCCGGATCACGCTCCTGCGCCAAATAGGACCGGCTGACATATTCCTGTGCCACCCGAGGGTCCCGAAACGTCATACGCCGCTCAGAGGTCTGAGGCGGCTCTTGGGTACGCAGCCGCTCTGGCAAATCGGGGTTGGCGGGGATCACACCATAGTATTGCTCGGCCAAGCGACGAACCTCGTCAGGTGTGACATCACCGGACACCACGAGGATCGCGTTGTTGGGGGAATAGTACAGACCGTAGAAATCAAGCGCATCGTCCAGATCAAGCTCGCGCATCTCATGCATCCAACCGATCACGGGCGTGCCATAGCGATGGTTCAAATATTGCGCCGCGCTCATTTGCTCGCGGAACAGCGCAGCCGGATCATTTTCGGTGCGTTGATTGCGCTCTTCGATAATCACATCACGCTCTGTCGCTATGTTTTCAGGCGTCAGGCGGATGTTTTTCATCCTGTCCGATTCCATCCGCATCATCAGCTCCAGCCGATCCGCTGCTACCCGTTGAAAATACGCCGTATAGTCATAACTGGTGAACGCATTATCCCGCCCACCGTTCTTGGCAACCGTGGCAGAGAATTCGCCTGATTCCATCTTGTCCGTCGCTTTGAACAACAGATGCTCAAGGAAATGCGCGACGCCGGACGATCCTTTTGGTTCATCCGCTGACCCCGCCCGGTACCACACCATCTGCTGTACCGAAGGGGCACGGTGATCTTCGACGACCACAACCTCCATGCCGTTGTCCAAAGTAAAACTGGTTACGGCCTCGTTCTCGGCGGCGCTGACGGATGTCACGGGCAGCAAAAGGGAAACGAAGGCGGCGAAAGCCGGTAATCTGATCATGGTTGGTCCTTAAAGCAGGGTCCTGTGACACCTTACTTACGCCACCCCGCGGGGCGATCAAGGGACCTAACAGATTTGTAATCACGCTAACCGGATTTGACAGCGAAATCCCGCAGTAGTCCGATTAGTTTGAAGGTGGGGCAGACGGCGTACGCGCACCGGCACGACGCCAACGCTCCGCCTCGGCAGCGGCATCAAGAGATTGCCGGCTATAAGCCTGATTGTAGCGATCGGTCGGGACGACCTTGAACTGGGTAAACCGCGCTTTGCGTTTGCGGAACGCAGCATCCGTTTCGCCCAATTCCTGACGGATGTTGGATGCCACACCAAAGCGGCTGGCCTGTTGAACCAAGGCACCATCGCTGGCCGGAATTCCGCCATCTGTGGCTTGTGGACGACCGCCAAATGCTTCGATGCCTTCGGCAATCGCATCTCGGTCAGTCAAATTTGCCTGCCCCGGGGTCGGCGCTGGCAAGCTGGTATAGTTTACCGGTTTGGCAAGCGGCTTAACAGGTCGGACCATAAATTCATCGGGACCAGTCGCAGATCCACGGATGTCACGCAGGCCATCATTGGCGCAGCCAGCAAGTGCGAGCGGGATCAAAACAAGGACGGCGACAAAGCGCATGACGGGTCTCCTACAGGTCTGCACATACCTAACGCAGGCAGGCAGCAAATGTCACTGACCTTTTTTAACGGGCTTTTTCGTCGGCTTCTTTGGGTCAGATGTAAAGAATATCAACCCGATCGCCCCCGCAAAGATAAAAATATCAGCAATGTTAAAGACGAAAGGGTTGTTGATTCCGC
>JAPKCR010000692.1 GCA_026421135.1 Sulfitobacter sp.
CCTTGCCCTGTCTGACACGATTTTGGTGGACGGCAAAATGGTTGCCAACCCGAACACAAACTGGACCGAAGTGAATGCGTCTTTCGCAGATCAACCGATCCAAGCATTTGTGCCTGGCACAAAGCACGGCACACGCGAAGTATTCGAGGACAAAGTGATCCTAGAGGGTTGCGAAGCAACTGGTGCCTTTGATGTGCTGAAAGCGGCAAATGGCGACGACAAAAAAGCTGCCGAGAAAGCCTGTATTGCGCTGCGCAAAGACGGCAAGTCCGTGGACATCGACGGTGATTATACCGAAACATTGGCGCGTATCGAGAGCAACAAAAACGGTATCGGCGTGTTCGGTTTGGCATTCTACGAAAACAACACCAACAAGCTGCAAGTTGCGACAATGTCCGGCATCGTGCCCTCCACGGAAAGCATCTCAACTGGTGAATACCCAGTGTCACGTCCGCTGTATTTTTACGTTAAGAAAGCGCACATCGGCGTCATCCCAGGCCTGAAAGAATTCGCTGAATTCTTCGTTGCTGACGAGATTGCAGGCCCAGATGGTCCATTGGCAGAGTACGGTCTGGTGTCTGATCCAGAATTGGCCGACACGCAAACTTCTGTCGCTGATGAAGCGGTCATCGGAACAGGTTCCTAAGTTACTTAAATCAAATAGGAGGTCGCCCCCAAACACATGGGCGGCCTTTGCCACTTCTAAAAACAAGCCACTCAAAAATCGCCGGAGCGGAACATGAACACGACAGGTCTACTCGTCATAGCGGTTTTAGTTTTGACAATATTTGGCTATTTTATGGCCAGCAACCGCGCCATCGCAGCCGCAGGTGGTGATCGCCGCAAACTACATTCCCTACCTGCCTATTACGGATCGAACGCTGCGATGTTCACGGCGATCCCTGCCTTGGGTGTCCTGATCCTTTGGCTGCTTGCCCAACCGATGATGATTGACCGCAGTGTGCTCAGCACCATCCCAGACAGTATTATCACAGAAGGCTCCTCCGCAGGTTTGGTTATGAGCGATGTGCGCCGTGTGGCTGATGGCCTTGACTTGGTCGTAAGCGAAGATGTGATGAGTGCAAACGACGTCTTGACCCTGCAGGCTGGGCAGACAGATATACGTGCATTGCTGGCCAGTGTGGGTGCCGCTGTTGGCGCTGATGTAAAATCTGAAGTTTTGGAAGCCGCCCAAAAGTACCGTAAACAAACCACTACGGGTCAGCTTTGGATGGCTGTCGTCGTTGCGACGCTGGCACTGATTGGATTTGCCATGTCGGTGATGGCGGCTAAACCAGATTTTCGCGCGCGAAACACGGTCGAACGCGGTATGTTGGCATTATTGATCTTTGCGGCATCTTTGGCGGTTTTAACAACCGTCGGTATCGTCTTTTCGATGTTGTTTGAATCGATTAACTTTTTCCGTCTACACCCTTGGACAGACTTCTTCTTTGGAACATCTTGGGCCCCAAATTTCCGTGGGGACAGCGATCTCTCCATTCTGCCGCTGCTGTGGGGTACGCTGTATATTTCGTTTATCGCGCTGGCTGTTGCGGTGCCCGTTGGTCTGTTCGCCGCGATCTATCTTAGCGAATATGCGGGATCAAAAGTGCGCTCTGTCGCAAAACCGCTACTTGAAATCCTCGCTGGCATCCCCACAATCGTCTACGGTCTGTTTGCACTCTTAACCGTTGGTCCAACGCTGGTCCGCATCTTTGGGCGCGGCGAAGAGGGGCTGTTGGGCGTGGAGTGGATGAGCGGCGCAACTGCCGTTCTAACTGCAGGCCTTGTTATGGGGATCATGCTGATCCCGTTTGTGTCTTCACTGTCAGATGACATTATCAACGCGGTGCCGCAATCTTTGCGCGATGGGTCACTTGGCCTTGGTGCAACGCCGTCCGAGACAATCCGCCAAGTGGTCTTACCCGCGGCTTTACCGGGCATTGTTGGTGCGATCCTATTGGCTGCCTCCCGTGCAATTGGTGAGACGATGATTGTGGTTTTGGGGGCAGGGGCGATAGCCAAGTTTTCCGCCAACCCACTAGAAGCCATGACCACAATCACCACCCGAATTGTCAGCCAGTTGACGGGTGACACCGACTTTTCCAGCCCAGAGACGCTGGTGGCCTTTGCTCTTGGTTTGACGCTGTTTGTCTTGACCCTTGGCCTTAATGTGATCGCGCTTTAC
>JAPKCR010000693.1 GCA_026421135.1 Sulfitobacter sp.
CCGCAATGCGCGCGATGCTGGCGGCCTTCAGCAGGCTGTAGGCAGCATTTTCCGCTGGCGTGCTTCGCGGTGTTGGCTTCGGCGGCGGTGGCTGCTGCTTCGGCTTCGCGGCCAAAGGCGGCTGAATGGCCGACGGCGTGCCCAGACCTTCGATGGTGGTGACATCACCGATCACGTCCCCTGCAGCCAATTGGCAAGACCGCACCGCAACGCCATCCACATGAACCGTACAGGCCCCGCATTGCGCAATGCCGCAACCGTATTTCGGACCCGTTATCCCCAGCTCGTCCCGCAGAACCCACAAAAGCGGCATGTCGTCTTCGACATCAACCTCGTGGAATTTGCCATTTACGCTGAGTTTCATGAGGGTTCTCCAGAATTTTTAAAGGCGCTAAGTATCACGTGGCCCTCGCAGGTAAAGCCAAGGTCAGTAAATGCAAAAGATGTCCTTGCGTCAACTTAGTCACGCCATGACGATGATACAAAAGGAAAAACACCACCGCCGGATTGGAGGTGGTGCTTTAGGGTTTCGACTTTTTGATCTTCTTAAAACTCGACGACGGCGCGGATTGATTTGCCCTGATGCATCAGGTCAAAACCGTGGTTGATCTCGTCCAAGGTCAGCTTGTGCGTGATCATCGGGTCAATCTCAATTTTGCCATTCATGTACCAATCGACAATCTTTGGCACGTCTGTGCGGCCCTTGGCCCCGCCAAATGCTGTACCTCTCCAGACGCGGCCTGTGACCAGTTGGAACGGACGTGTAGAAATTTCAGCACCCGCAGGGGCAACGCCGATGATGATCGATTCACCCCACCCCTTATGTGCGGCCTCAAGTGCCTGACGCATAACCTTGGTGTTACCGGTGGCGTCAAATGTGTAATCGGCACCGCCTTTGGTCAGTTCGACCAAATGGGCCACCAAGTCACCGTCAACATTTGAAGGGTTCACGAAGTCGGTCATGCCGAAATAGCGCCCGGTTTCTTCTTTGTCGTCATTCAAATCGACGCCCACGATCTGGTCCGCACCGGCTAGGCGCAGGCCTTGAATCACGTTCAGGCCGATCCCGCCCAAGCCGAACACAACGCAACGCGCGCCGATTTCAACCTTGGCCGTGTTGATCACCGCGCCAATGCCCGTGGTGACGCCACAGCCAATATAGCAGATTTTGTCAAACGGCGCGTCCTTGCGCACCTTGGCAAGCGCGATTTCTGGGATGACCGTGTGGTTGGCAAAAGTTGAGCAGCCCATGTAGTGATAGATCGGCGTACCATCCAACATCGAAAAGCGCGTTGTGCCATCCGGCAACAAGCCTTGGCCTTGGGTGACGCGGATCGCCTGACACAAGTTGGTTTTGCCCGACAGGCAATATTCGCATTCGCGACATTCGGGCGTATAAAGCGGGATCACGTGGTCGCCGACTTCAAGCGTGGTCACGCCTTCGCCGATTTCCAGCACGACACCCGCGCCTTCATGACCAAGGATAGCTGGAAAGATGCCTTCGGGATCATCGCCCGAGCGGGTGAATTCATCTGTGTGACACAGGCCCGTGGCCTTGATTTCGATCAGGACTTCGCCTTTGCGTGGCCCTTCGAGGTTGACCTCCATGATTTCGAGCGGTTTGCCTGCGGCAACGGCGACAGCGGCGCGTGTTTTCATCATGGGATCATCCTTTTTCTATTTGTTGCAAGAGGCCGAATTTGGGCGTTCTTGTCAAGTAATGAGCAGGGTTGGCGGCCATCCCCCCGTGACCGCATAGCGGCCCCTCACCCGGAATTTAAGCCCATTTGGAGTTATGACGACGTTATTCTGCTGCATATGTAATGCGCCCATTGCAGATCGTCAGCCGCGCAGATGCATCGGTGATTTGAGCGGGCTCCAGTTCGGTGATGTCGTGGGACAGAACGACGATATCAGCCAGCATGCCGGGGGTAAGTTGCCCCTTTCGGTCGTCACGAAATTCGACCCACGCGTTGTCGCGGGTGTAACTGGCAAGGGTCTGCATCAAGCTTTGGGTTTGGTCGACCCAACCGGGCCCCAGATCAAGCGGGGCAATTGCTGCTTTGATATTGGTCATGACGTTAACACCGATGACGGGCCAGTCGGTACTAAAGATCACCGGTGCGCCACTGTCGCGCAGTTGGGTCCATGGATATGCATGGGGTATCTGATGGGGATGAAGG
>JAPKCR010000694.1 GCA_026421135.1 Sulfitobacter sp.
GGTCTCGATCCCGCGTCCGCGCGACCGGATCGCGATGAACAATGACGCAGCGTTCAAGGCATTGCGCGCGAAGGTCACGACCTACCTCATGGATGTAGGCATCGCGGCCAAAGTCGAAGGCGCACGCAAACTGCCCGATGTGACGCCGATCCATTCGGTGCCTGCCGCCGTTGTCAAAGCGCAGCACAGCGGGATCGATGAGAGATACCTTAATTTCTCGCAGCTGGACAAGGTATATCCCACGCCCAAAGGGCCACTGACGGTGGTCGAAAACTTTGATCTCAAGATCAACAAGGGTGAGTTCATTTCGCTGATCGGGCATTCGGGCTGCGGAAAATCTACGGTGCTGACAATGGCAGCCGGCCTGAATTCGATCTCGAAGGGGGCGATCAAGCTTGATGGATGGAACGTCGAAGGGGCAGACCCAGAGCGTGCCGTTGTCTTTCAGTCGCCCAACCTCTTTCCTTGGCTGACCGCGAGGGAAAACGTCGCGATTGGTGTGGATAAGGTGTATCCACGCGCATCGCAGGCCGAGCGTCAGGACGTGGTGGAATACTATCTCGAGCGTGTCGGGCTGGCTGACAGCATGAGCAAAAACGCGGCGAGCCTGTCCAACGGAATGAAACAGCGCGTCGGGATCGCGCGGGCTTTTGCCCTTTCACCCAAATTGCTGCTGCTGGACGAGCCTTTTGGCATGCTTGACAGTCTTACCCGCTGGGAATTGCAAGAGGTCCTGATGGAGGTGTGGTCGCGCACCAAAGTCACGGCCATTTGTGTAACCCATGACGTGGACGAGGCGATTTTGTTGGCCGACCGTGTCGTGATGATGACCAACGGCCCGCAGGCCACCATCGGCAAGATCACGGATGTTAATCTGCCACGCCCACGCACCCGCAAGGCGCTGTTGGAGCATCCGGATTATTACGCCTACCGGCAGGAAGTGCTCGATTTCCTTGAGGAATACGAACACGGCGCAAAGCCGAAACCCAAATCAAACCCGATAGCAGCGGAGTGAGCGATATGACACAGAAACTGATTGTCATCGGTGCAGGCATGGCCACGGGCCGCATGCTGGAGCAACTTTTTGAGGCAGGAGCGGACTATGACGTGACCCTGTTCAACGCAGAGCCACGAGGAAATTACAACCGCATCATGCTGTCGCCAGTGTTATCTGGTGACAAGACCTATGCCGAGATCGTCACCCATGATGCCGACTGGTACGCCTCAAATGGTGTGACCTGCCGCTTTGGAGAGCGCATCGCAGCGATCGATCGCGCGGCCAAGACGGTCACAGCAGATAACGGTGATGTGCTGACTTATGACAAACTGGTCTTCGGCACCGGCTCCAACCCGTTTATGATCCCGTTGCCCGGTCACGATCTGGAGGGCGTGATTGCCTACCGCGATCTGGAAGATACCCAACGCATGATGGATCTGGGGCCGGACAGCAAATGTGTTGTCATCGGCGGCGGGTTGCTGGGGCTTGAGGCCGCCGCAGGCATGGCCGCGCGCGGTGTGGACGTTACCGTGGTGCATATCATGGGCCACCTGATGGAGCGGCAACTGGACGAGGCGGCGGGGTATCTTTTGCGCCGCGCACTGGTTGATAAAGGCATCACCGTGAAATGCGCGGCCAACTCCAAGGAAATTCTGGGCGAAAACGGCAAGGTAAAAGCACTGTTGCTTGATGACGGGACCGAGCTTTCCTGCGATCTATTGGTCATGGCGGTAGGCATTCGGCCGAATGCGAAGTTGGCGCAGGATAGCGGACTGGCCGTGGGTAAAGGCATTCATGTAGATGACCAGATGCGCACCTCCGACGCGGATGTGCTGGCCGTTGGCGAATGTGTGGAGCATGACGGCACCATCTTCGGTCTTGTCGCACCGCTCTATGACCAAGCTAATGTTGCGGCGCAGACGCTGATGGGCGAACGAGCGCAATTCGTGCAAAAAGAGATCTCCACCAAGCTCAAAGTCACAGGCTGTGATCTTTTCAGCGCGGGCGATTTCGCCGATGGGGAAGGGCGCGAAGACATCGTGTTCCGCGATCCTGCACGCGGTGTATATCGCCGCTTGGTGATCCAGAACAATGTTGTGAAAGGTGCCGTGATGTACGGCGACACTGCCGACAGCAACTGGTTCTTCGGTCTGATCCGCGACAAAACCGACATCGCCGACATG
>JAPKCR010000695.1 GCA_026421135.1 Sulfitobacter sp.
CTGCGCCGGGCCTCGATGCGCGCAAATACCCAGCAGGTGAATGCGCTTTTGCCTCACATCAGGGAAATGGTCCCACAATACGGCACCCTGACCATGCCCGTTGAGATAGTCCATGGTACGGCCGATACGATTGTGCCGATGGATATCCACGCATTGGTTTTGATGACGCAACTGCCAAATGGCAATCTCACCACCCTGCCCGGCATTGGCCATATGCCCCAACATGTTGAACCCAATGCAGTATGTGACGCGATTGATCGCGCGGCGGCGCGTGCGGGTTTGCGCTAGCGGCTGGAACGCTTCATAGTAATGTAACGATAGTATCAGGAGGCCCTATGGACCTGCCCTTTGACGGTGCAATAAGCGCCTATTATAAAAACGAAGCCCCCGATCCAATTCGCAAAGCGATCAAGCGCGCGGAAAAGGATGACATCTTGGGCGAAAGCTATCCCCATTCTGAGCGCATGAGTGGCAAACGCTATGACAAGGAAATGGCACGTTTGCAGATTGAACTGGTCAAACTGCAGGCTTGGGCAAGGGAAACGGGCACACGGATCGCGATGGTGTTCGAAGGGCGCGATGCCGCTGGAAAAGGCGGCACTATCGGGCGTTTTCGCGAAAACCTGAACCCACGCGACGCCCACGTAATCGCCTTGGCCAAACCAACCGAAACCGAAATGGGGCAATGGTACTTTCAACGCTATATCAAGCACTTGCCATCCGCAGGAAATTTGGCATTTTTTGATCGGTCATGGTACAACCGCGGCGTCGTAGAGCCGGTATTCGGTTTTTGCACGGACGCACAGCGCGAACATTTCTTTGACCAAGTGGTGCCTTTCGAAGAAATGATCGTCGACGATGGCATCCACTTTTTTAAATTTTGGTTGAACGTCGGGCGCGCTGAACAAATGCGCCGGATGCTGGCGCGCGAAAGCGATCCGCTCAAACAATGGAAACTCAGCATGATCGACGTCAAGGGACTTGCCAAATGGGATGCCTATAGCGCGGCCATCAGCGAAACATTGGAGCGCACCCACACCAAAACCGCACCTTGGACAGTGATCCGGTCCGACGACAAACGCCGCGCCCGTTTAGAGGCGATCCGCACCGTGTTGCATGCGTTTGACTACGCCCATAAAGACGCACATGCGGTTGGTCCGATTGACGACCGAATTTGCGGCACCCCGGACATCTGGGATGCCTAAGCAAGGCTATCATCACGGCAATCTGCGTCAGGCACTGATTGATGCAGCGCTAGAGCTGATCGAGGTGCGCGGCCCCACCGGCTTCACTCTGTCAGAGGCCGCAAAGCAAGCTGGCGTCACCCCCGCAGCCGTTTACCGCCACTTTGAGGGCCGCGAAGACCTGATCGCCGAAGCGGCACTTCAAGGTTATGTGATTTTTGCGGACTTGATGGATGCGGCCTATAACTCCGGCCAGCCCTCTGCCCTCAAGGCATTCGAGGCGACCAGCCGCGCCTATCTGGCATTTGCCCGCGCGAATCCCGGCCACTACATTGCCATGTTCGAAAGCGGTATTTCCGTTAATCGAACGCCTGATCTTGCCGCAGCGGCCAATCGCGCAAACAACGTACTTGAACAGGCCGCAGGCGACCTTAGCCAACATATCCCTGCCGAGAAACGTCCCCCAGCTTCGATGTTCTCGGCGCATATCTGGGCGCTAAGCCACGGTGTGGTGGAGCTGTTTGCGCGTAACTCTCCGGGTCGGGCGTCGCCTTTTCCAGCTGACGAACTGTTGGAAAGCGGCATTGGTATTTACCTGCGCGGACTGGGGCTGGTTGACCCCGACGGCTAAGCCGCGCTTACGCTGCCACGCGCCCCGTCAAGTCCGCCAACACCTCGGCTGCAATCTCAAATGATTTTACCCGCGCAACGTGATCGTGAATTTGCCCCGTCAGGATCATCTCGTCCGGCTGGTACCGCTCGATCAAGGCGGAAAGCTGCGCCCGAACACTGTCGGGGCTACCAACTGCAGTGACACGCAAGGCCTGATCAACCGCCTGCCGCATCTGAGTGCCGACTTCGGCATCGATATCATCGACAGGGCGCGGCAATTTTCCGGGCCGTCCAGTGCGCAACCGCACAAACGCCTGCTGCATCGAAGTCCGCAAATAAGCCCCCTCCGCATCAGTATCAGCTGCAAATACATTGGCCGCCAAC
>JAPKCR010000073.1 GCA_026421135.1 Sulfitobacter sp.
TAGAGGTCGAGGACCTTGAATGGCAGGCGCGGATTGTCGGACGATTGAAAGCGCGGCAGTTCCGTGAGAGCCATGTCCCATGTGAATTCGCCCAAGAGGCAGTCACAGGTCTCGGCTTTAAGGTGTCGCTCGGCGACAAGGATGCGCAGAATAGCCCGATACCCGTTGCGCAGATAAGCCGTTTCCGCGAGGCCTTCCGAAGGACGTGGAACCCGACAAGCCTCCCCGACATCAGGTGCAATGGCCATCGAGCTGAATGGCTTTGGCCCACCGGATATTGAACTCGGTGTTTCAGCAAAAGCGGACAGTGGCTGAGCAATGAGAAACGCGGCAAAGGCCGAACGGAGCGCATTTATCATCATGGGTCTACTGCCATTGATCTGAACCGCCGCTCGTCAGCCAACGTCGCCGCGTCAACAACACCAAGCTGTCCTGCGCTGACACCTTGGGCCGCTTCCAAGCGCCAAATTTGAGTGAGGATGATGCCGAGCTCGACAGTGACCCGCGTATTCAAATCAACGGCCGCTTTCAATCCGTCCTGATCGTCGATGAGGCCAACCATCGTCTCGAGCCGTTCCAGACTTTGACCTGCCTCAGCATGGCTTTCTTGAGCGGCGACCGACAACATGGCACTGGCGCCTGCTGAGGTTGCGATGCGGTTGTCAGCGGGCTGTGGCGATGTCGAAAGAGTGCTCAAGGTCTCAGGTGTGAAGCCACTGCCGGAGAGCACACGTTCTACCGAAGCTTCCAGTTCAGCACCGGGATTAAAGCCACTCAGAAAATCTCCACTCGCCAGTGAGCGCGCTGTATTTAACGGGCCAACAAGCTTGCCCCGCAAGGCGCGGAATTCTTCAACCGATGCAAAGAGTTCGCTCAGCCCGCTGCCTTCGATAAGAGATATCAACTGGGCGTCCAAGTTAAGAAGCTGGGACAGTTGTGTCTCAAGCTCCGACCGCATGGTGGCCAGCTGCTGCAGCTGTACATTCAGGTCTTCCGCCATGTGCTCAAGCTGTGCAACGAGTTGGCCAAGTTGTGAGCCATCGAATGTCGGCACGCCTTGTGCGCGCGCTGGCGTCGAAAGGCCAAGGGCGGTTATCGCCGCGACCGAAAGAAGAAGCTGTTTCAATTTGGCACTCCCATTTGCATGAATTCACGCTCGGATAGGCGGTCCGCGACCAGATGTTGGGCATGGGCCGCTTCGCGCTGTTGGTTGGCTGCCATCAACCTGACGCGCAGATTTAAAATCCGGGCGATCTCAGCTTTGGCGTAGGTGTTGAGTTCCCATGCGGCTTTCGCATTTGGTTGGGCATCGATTTGCAGAATGATCGCGCGCAGGCGGTTGATGACCTGCATCGTCGTGGCGTGGCTGCTTGCCGCGTAGTAGACGCCTGCATCCGAGATGTTGGCGTATTCCGCGAGGGCAAAGTCTGAGGATGACAATGTGCCGAGCGCGTCCGCACCACCGACAACCGCGAGGTATTCGTTGTAGAATTTGGAGATATTGCGCACGTAGCCTTGGGTTTCGGTGAAAGGCGGCACGCCGCCATACTCGATTACGCGACCGGGGCCTGCGTTATAAGCAGCGAGCGCATGGGGGATGTTGCCAAAGCGATTGAGCTGGGTCGTGATGTAGCGCGCACCGCCACGCAGATTATCCATCGGATCATAAGGATTTACGCCCATGTCTGATGCGGTGCCGGGCATGAGTTGGGTCAATCCGTAAGCCCCGACATGGCTTTCAGCGGTAATGTTAAAGCGGCTTTCCTGTTTGATCAGTGCCTGAAACAGGCAGCGCCATTGCGTGGCGGAAAGGCCAGCCCGTGCAAGGCCCGGCGCACCGGCGTATTCGCCAGCCACCCGCACAATCATCATCTCGACGGTTTCGCGCCCCTCGCCAAAGAGACGGCTGTTCATCGGGCTTGTATCGGTGTTGGGATAAACCGAGCCAACACCAAAATCAGCGTTGCCTTCAAGGGCGCTTATATCAAAGCCTGGACCGGTCAAGGCGGCAGAAATGGCCTCAAGCGTACGCAGCTGATCTGCTTGCACGTCGGCGATTGAAGAACGCTCCGCCTCTTTGCTGCTTTGGGTTCCCAAATCCTGAACCAATGCGGTCACACGCGCAATGGTTTGCCCGATTGCGGCATTGTCTTGCGTTGGCACACCTTGGGCGAAGCTCGTGGTCGCATGCAAGCAAAGCCAAAGCCCGGCTGATATGATGACGGGGCGGATCATTCTGGGCGCGGCAGGGCTTCGAAGGTGCAGTCTTCGCCGCTCTCGTTTGAAACGATTGATGTCGCCGCGAACGATACCGTTGCGCGTGTCACCACCGGCTCGCCAGTGCGGCCAAGGCAGGGCGACGTTTTCTCGGTGTATTGCTCGCACGCCGATAGGAACGGCACCGCAGCTGCGATGAAGAGAAGTAGGAAATGTCTCATTGGGGTCTCCAAAAATCGGGGTTTGAGCGCCAGTTGGCTGGCACGCGGGCCTCGCCCGTGGCACCGCCGCCAAGAATTGGCAGAAGATCGCCAAGCGCGGATAGATCAGCATCGACAAAGACGCTGTCGCCTGCGGAGCGCACCAGCGCGATGCGTTGGCCAATGGTGGGTTGGACGAGTAAAGCGGCTTCCTTGGCGTTCACACGCAGGAAATCGTAATCGGCCACCGTGGCGCGGTCGTTGGGGAACAGGATCTGCGTCGGGACAGTTTCAACAATGGTTTTGCCGACGCGGCTGTCGCGCAACTGGCTGGGATACTGCGTCATCATGATCACGACGCAGTTCATCTTGCGTAGGGTCACGAGCCAGTTTTCCAGACGTGCGCCGAAATAGGGATCATCAAGTAGCTTCCACGCCTCATCCAAGACGATGATGGTGGGGCGGCGATCTTCAACAACGCGCTCAATCTGGCGGAAAATGTAGGAAAGTACCGCCATGCGCTCGGTTGTCATGTCGAGGATTTCTGTCATATCAAACCCGACAATGTCGCCTGTAAGATCGAGGCTTTGTCCACGGTCGGGTTCATCAAACACCCAGCCAAACCGACCACCCGGGGCCCATTCTGCGACGCGGGATTGCAGCTCGCCATCATCATCCAAAGACTGGAACAAGGTTTCAAAGCTGGCAAAGCGTTGTAGGGCTGCGCCCGCGTCGGCATTTTGCGTTACCGCGCCTTGGATATGGCGTGACTGTTCTCCTGAAAGGGCACCGCTGCGCGTCAGCAAGGTCGCCAACCAATCGGACAACCAAGCGCGGCCACGTTCATCGATTTCAGAGGCGAGCGGGTTGAGGCCTGTCGGCACGCCTGCGCGGATTTCATTGTAGCGTCCACCAAGAGCCCTAACCGCCATTTCCAATCCGCGGTCTTTATCAAAGAAGAACAATCGCGCGCCGACCCGTTGGGCTTGGGCGGTGAGGAAGGCTGTGGTCAGAGTTTTGCCTGTTCCTGTGCGGCCCAAAACCAGCGTGTGGCCCACGGTGGGTTCTACGCCAGCTGCGCCCGCCTCGTGGAAGTTGAAGCGATAGCCTGATGTGCCGACTGTTGGGAGGACCGCAATGCTCTGGCCCCACGGGCTTTCGTTATTGCTGCGCCCTTCAACGCTGCCGTGGAGAGCTGCAAAATCAGCAAAGTTGGTTGAGGAGATTGGTGTCTTGCGGGCACGGTAGCCAAAGTTGCCCGGGCTCTGAGCAAAATAGGTGGCCTTCAGCGCCATGTTTTCTCGCACGATGACTGCCATGATTTCTTGGCCGACCCGTTTGATCTGGGCTGCGGCGCGTTCCAGCGTGTCGCGATCAGGCGCATAAACTGCGATGGAAAGGTGATGGTCGCCAAACGCGATGCGTCCGGCCTCTTGATCGTCTGCCGCCAAGGCCAGCTGGTCGCGCAGAGACACGGCCGCATCATCTGATGCATGCATCTGTCTGATGATGCGCTGGATGCGCTCGGCCATGATGTTGTTCGGGATTGGACTGAAGGAATTGGTTAGCACGATATCGAGGGGCAGGTCCAATGCGTCCAATAGGGTAACGTCTGTCAGCGCGGGATAAGTCTTAATGCTAAAAAGTGCGCCATATTTGACGGCACCCGTTGTGGCGCAAGTAATTGTCACCACATCGCCATCAAATGTCGCGCGGCAATCACTGATGGTATGGGAAAGGGGCAGGGGGCTTTGACCAAATGCGATAGGGGAAAAGCTGCCCGCGTTGAGCGTGTTCAGATACCCCAGCCATTCACCACCCATCTTTGTTAAACGGACAGGGTTTGCCGAAGACAGGGCCACCGCAAAGAAGCCCATAACTTCGTTGAGTTCTTGGACACGCGCCGCGCGATCTTTGACCCACGCTTTGCGGGCGAGTGCGCGCAAAAACGGGATGCGGGCCGCGAGATTGGGACGGCGAATGACGCTGAGATACATTTGCCGCTTGGAGGGGCGCAGGCTTTTGATATGAGCGGCCCATCGGGCATCAACACGGGACGCGAAGGTATCGCCCTCAACGGGTTTCAGGTCCAAGTCTTGTGGAACAGAGACGCGGTGGATGTAGAAGCCGAACGCATTCCCGGTTTGGGCCACGATCGCGGCAACCGCGCGCTTGAGCGCATCAAGGCGATCGTCCTCGGTGGTCATGGGGTTGAGGCCATCAAGGCGCAATGTCGCGAGGAGATCACCCTCGCGCAGGACCATCACATCGTCCGTTGCGAGCGCAAAATAAGGCAGGTGCTCCGCAAGGTAGCTTTCACGGGCAAAGTCTGTTCCGCCAGCTTCATGGACCGCCGGGCCGATGCCGCTCAGAGTTCCACCATCAAGCGCCAAAGCTGTCACCACCATGATGCGCGCGGTTTTTGGTGGAACGCACAGTGCCGAAAGAGATGCGCAGCACCTCAAAGAAATGAGGTTCCTTGTCCGCGACAAACCAAAGAACGGGGTAGGCAATGATCCCGATCAGGAAAAAGATCAGGGATTTTGTCCAGATAAATGGCAGAACGACCCCCATGGCCAACATTACCAAGTATCCCACAGGGAGACCAAGATACTTCGGTGGACGGGCGAGGCCGAGGAAAAGGGGGGATCGTTCCGCCATCGGTTCAGGTGAACCCATCAACTATGGTGCCGGCCGAGAAGATCAGCACGATGCCAATGATAACTGAAGCGAACCATCCCCAGTTTAGCCGCCCCATCATACACATAAAGCCGGTGCCGATGACCGCGAGCGTAGACACGGCAACGCCAATCGGGCCCGTCATGGCCGCCTCAACAGATTCAAGCATTGTAACGATGGGTGACAAGTCTTGCGCGAAGGCAGGAGAAGCAACAAGCGCCAGGGTTGCGGTCATGAGTGGCAAGTATCGTGAGTGGTGTCTTGGCATGAAAATGTCCTTGATCAGTTCAGGTCGATAATGACGGGGGCGCGTGTTGGCGCAGTGCTGGCCACGCGAATTGATTGCGTTGGCGACGCTCCACCCGACAGCCGTTCGCGAATGATTTGGATGCGTGCGATGTAGCCTCGCGTTTCTGCAAATGGTGGGACGCCTGCATATTGCACGACACGGTGCGGGCCTGCGTTATAGGCAGCCAATGCGAGATCAACGCTGCTAAACTCTGCAAGCTGTGCGAGCAGATAACGTGCCGCGCCGTCGAGATTCTGGGAGATGTCGCGGGGGTCCACCCCAAGCTCACGTGCAGTGGCGGGCATCAACTGGCCTAATCCATAGGCACCCTTTGGGCTGATAGCTGTTGGATTGTAGCTGCTCTCCGCTTCAATCATTGCCTGAAACAGAACGTGCCAGTCCCGTACAGTAAGGCCTGCTCTGGCAATGGCACTGTTGTCTTGGTGGCGGGCGGCTGTTTGACGAATAAGGGCAAGAACTTGGGAGGTGGATCCGGTGGGTGGCGCAATGGGCGCCACTGCTACAGCGTCATCGGCACTGGCCCAGTTCGGCCGTGTTCCGTGAAACGTCCACCCAGATGCCGTAGCCGATCCGTCAGCGCGAAACGCTAAGACTTCAGCAGTCGCCCTCAAAGGCAATGCCGTAGTCAGCATCAAAGCGCAGATCGCGCCCGTCGCCAAACTCGAGATGGTGTTTGAAGAGCCCCGGCCAGATGTTGAAGTATCGCGCTTCTGGGCCGAGCGGTGTGATCCGTGTGGACACAAGAATGGCTTCGGGCTCACCGTCACGCAAGTAGATGCACTGGTAGCGCGGCTTGCCATCGTCCGTGAACCCCACGAGTTCATACCGGCAGCGGAACGCAACTTCCCTCTTTTGAAGGTCTTTGACCCCATCGAGTGTGATCAAGATTTGATTGCGCGCTATCGGCATTTGGACTCTCCCCCTGAGAGCCCTTCTAGTCCGCCCCAGTACAAGCGGAAAGACACATTGAGTCAATATGATATATTGCAGAAAAATACAAAATGCTGAAACATGGGTGAAATCCAGTAAAGGAAACTCTCATGAAACAACTTATTTTGTCAGCATTCTTTGGTGTTTTAGCCATGTTCAGTACACCTCAGAAAGCGCAGGCCTACGATATTGATTGTGCGATTATGCTCTGTATGGCGGGTGGATTTCCTCCTAGCGCAGTCTGCGCGCGGGCATATCGGACGATGATCCGGCGCATTACGCCGTGGCCCAGCAGGCCCCCTTTTGGAATTTGCACCTTCGCCGCCGTACCCGTTGAATTGGGTGGCCCCGGTGGAGAGGGCGAGGTTGATACGGCTTTGCCAGAGTATGAATGGCTCAACCGCACCCATGTGATTTGGTTTACAGGGCGTTCCTACAAACCCAGAGACGAATCCCGGCAATGGGATTGGAGCATCCGATCCTGCGATAGAGAAAATAGAACATGCCGCTACATTGCGCGGACCTATGGAGCCCATACCCGTTGGCCGAGCACATTTGTATCTGAGAGCGGCCAGACCATTTTACTGCCGGTTGGCAGCGGATACGGGAGCTTCTACTCTCGTGATATCATGGTCGAATACGGCGATTACGAGGGCAATATGGGCCACTCAGACTGGTTTTCCTACTGAGTGGGCTCAAGAACTGGCTCAAGATCACCCCATTTGACACGTACAAAATCACGTTTGGTTTTGGGTAGCGACTTCCGGTCGACCAGTTTAGACGACACTTCGAAATTCTCATTGATGCGCACGACCAACAACTTGTTGAAATTCCCTGATAGCTTTACTGTAACCTCATCGTTTTGCTTGAACGGGGTTATCGTCTTTACTTCGATAAAGTCATTCCCAAGTCTGCCATCAGATCCTTGCGCATAGGTCTTGTGGAGCTTTAGACCATGGGTGATGGCCCCATAAAGTTCCCCAATATCGCCGTAGACGTTCAGATGCAGGCCGGTTTCCACGTGATACCCTTCGGCAAGTGACAACAGCTCTTCGAAATAGGGAATCAAAGATTTACGGGCATTTGGATACTTGGCACCCCATTCCTTAAAGCGGACTTGCTCCTCGATCTCAGACCAATGCACCCATTCGCCATCATCATAGAAGGCACGGTCTGCCCAAATATCATCTTCCATGTGTCATGCCTCCGGTATTTCGTTTGCGTCGAATGAAACATCACCGTTTGGCATTTTTGTGGCCGCTCCATTGATCAGGGGATTTCGCAAGGTTTGAAAACAATAGTCGAAATTTTGACCCTCTTGGGATCAACGAGCCAGCGGCGAACGGTTGACCCGTCATTCCAGCGATAGTCGATCAATATGAGGACGAGGCCGTTGCTCTGGCGCTCAAAACCTTCTTGAAAAGGCGTAGCGACGAGTTGTTGACCTATGTAATCTGCCAACTGTTCAGAAATCTCGGTGCGGGACTTTTTCGGCTTCTTTCCAGGGCTGATCGGAACGGGCTCGGTCAATTCAGACGGGTCGACATCAAGCGCTAAAGCTAACTTTTGTAAGGTTGCCAGCGACGTAGAGTATTCTGAGCGTTCAAGTCGGCCAACGTAGCCCCGTTCAAGCCCCGCGGCCAAAGAAAGTGCCTCTTGGCTAAGGGAACGATGTTGCCTTAGTTTTCTAATATTTGCACCGATGCGATCTCGTAAATCCATGCGAGATCAATGGCTTG
>JAPKCR010000696.1 GCA_026421135.1 Sulfitobacter sp.
AACGCACCGGCGTTGGATTTACCCTCGCTACGGGCACCACAGGTATATGCCCACTTGCTGCAGTACATGCGGGACCAAAACCGAGGTGCTTCCCAGGGTCAGATATCTGGTATCCATGTGGATGCATTCAGATCATTCGTTGATGGCCAGCCAACCGCACCCAACACATGCCCCAAAATTCCGGTATCAGGGTTCAGCAACGCCAACCACAACGACGGGATCATGTTCCACGGAACCAACAGTGGCAGCGCCACAACTGCAAGGGTGGTCCCGATCCAAATCTTGCGTTTAGGAATGCACAGGGCGATGGCAATACCAAGTGGAATTTGAATGGACAGGATCAGCATCGAAAACAGGGTGCTACGGCCAAAGCTGGCCCAAAATCGGCCTGAGGAGATAATATTTTCATACCATTCGAGCCCGACCCAGAATCGCGCATCCAGGATGAAAATCTCGAAAAACGAATAGTTCACCACGGTAATCAGCGGCACCAGCCCTACTAGGCTCAGAACCAACACGGCTGGCAGCACATACATCCAACCAATGCTGTCGCGCTCCTTCATCCCGACCCTTTCATCGTGGCAGCAAAACTGGTCGCTATGCGATCACCACTTCGGTTTCCCATGCCGCGCAATTTGCCATTAGCTCGGCGGACAATGCGCCATCAGTGAATAACACATCCGCGTCCCCTAAGGTGCCAATGGTCAGCGGAGCAGTGCGCTGGAACTTAAGATGATCGGCCACCACCATAACCTTGCGCGACCGCTGGATTGCTGTGCTGCTGACCATCACTTCCTGGCCGTCGAAATCCAGAAGGTCACCGTCTGCATCAATCGCCGAACAGCCCAGAACGCTGTAATCAAACTTGAATTGCTTCACCATATCGACCGTCATCCCACCGACGATGCCGCCATCCGCACGGCGCAACACGCCACCGGCAAGGATAATTTCGCAACTGTGGTTTGCTGCCAGAATATTCGCGATGTTCAGGTTGTTCGTAACCACCAGCAGGTTTTCATGATCCAGCAATTCGCGCGCAACGGCTTCAGTCGTGGTGCCGATGTTCATGAACACCGACGCGCCCTCGGGAATCGCTTGGGCGCATCTCACGCCGATGGCCTTTTTGCCCGCGTCGTTCAGACGTCGTCGTTCTTCGTAAACAATGTTTACGACACCCGATGGCACCACGGCCCCTCCGTGCACCCGTTCCAGCTGTCCGGTTTCGGCTAGGTCGGACAGATCACGGCGGATTGTCTGAACGGTAACGTCGTATTGCTGGGCAAGATCGTCCACCATGACCTTGCCGTCCTTACGTGCAAGGTCAAGTATCTCTTTTTGCCTGAAATTTGAGACCATTGCCCCCTCCTTGGTGCCAGCCGGATTATGCGGCAATGGCCTTCCCCTGCCAAATGCGCCGCCCCGCAACAATCAGCAGTCTTGGCCAAGCGTCAAGGGCTCGAATCATCGTTCATTCGAACAATCCGCCCAAGACAGAAAGTAGACCATTTAAAAAAGTACATAATTCCAGCGGGTTCTACGAAAACGAACATAAACGAACATTCGTTATTGCGTTTGAACGGGAATGGGTGTTCCCTTGTAGCCAATCGCACGCTGGGAGGCTGCGACGCAAAATGAATGCGGGGGGGCTTCATTGGGCCAGAATAAACATCATGACGTGATCGATCTTTTTGTTATCGGCGGTGGCATCAACGGATGCGGCATCGCACGTGACGCCGTCGGCCGTGGTCTGAGCGTTGAACTGGCCGAAATGCATGATTTGGCGTCAGCGACTTCGTCTGCCTCGACAAAGCTTTTTCATGGCGGCCTGCGCTATCTTGAGTATTGGGAAATCCGCCTCGTTCGTGAGGCGTTGATCGAGCGGGAAACGCTTTTGCGCGCGATGCCGCATATCTCGTGGCCGATGCGCTTTGTCCTGCCCTATCACCCCGATATGCGGTTCGAGGGCGACACCCCGACATCGAAACTGCTGAGTGTTGTAATGCCGTGGATGAAGGGGCGCAGACCAGCGTGGCTGATCCGCCTTGGCCTATTCATGTATGACAATCTGGGCGGCCGAAAGATCCTAAAGGGGACGACGTCGCTTGATCTGCGCGGAACGCCCGAAGGGGCCCCGCTGCAAGACCGCTTTGAAAAGGCCTATGAATATTCCGACTGTTG
>JAPKCR010000074.1 GCA_026421135.1 Sulfitobacter sp.
ACAGCACCAGGGAAGGCACCATCAGCAACGCGCAGGATGATCGGGCTGCCATCGTGACCGGAAGCGGCGTAATGCTCTTTGGCTTTTTCGATGGAATGCTCGCGCTGTGGAATGGACGCGTCAAACAACGGATAGGATGCGTTGATAGGCATGTCGTTCCCGATTGAACCATAGCCGCGCAGGATTTTATCAACCATTTCTTCACGGTTGATCGCATACTTGAGCGCCAAACGCAGCTCGTTGTTGTCGAACGGCGCTGTATCGATGTGGGCGATGAACACATAGTGGCCACGACCGGAGACGGATTTTACGCTCAGGTTCGGTGCGCGGTCCAGCAGGGCGGCAACCTTGGGGTCAACGCGGTTGATCATGTTGACCTGACCGGATTGCAACGCCGCTGTACGGGCAGTCGCGTCGTTCAGCACCAGCACTTCGTTATAGTCTGTAAAGCCGCGGTTGTCGGCATCCCAGTAGTTTTCGTTGCGGGTAAAGCCGTGGCGCACGCCGGGCTCGTCCACTTCGAGGGTGTAGGGGCCCGTACCAATACCGGCACCGGGGTTGTCCATGCCGCCACCGGGCTGGATCATCAGGTGATAGTCGGACATCAAATAGGGAAGGTCAGCGTTGCCGACTTCAAGTTCGACGATGAAGTTGTCGCCATCGACCTTCATGTCGGTAATGCCACGCATGATGCCCAAAGCACCCGACTGGCTGTCTTCATTCGAGTGGCGCTGCATGGTCAACAGCACGTCTTCGGGCGTCATATCCTTGCCGTTGTGGAACTGGATACCCTTACGGATTTTGAATGCCCATGTTTTCGCGTCAGCGGACGCTTCATAGCTTTCTGCCATACGTGGCTCGATATTGCCGTCAGGTCCGGTATCAACAAGCGTCTCATACAGGTGACGCAGGTTATCAAGCGGCACTTCGGACGCGGTCAAAGCCGGATCAAGCGTGTTGGTGGATTCACCGCCCGACGAGCCGATCTTGAGCGAGCCACCCCGAATCGGGGCCTCGTGTGCAGCGGCTTGGGCATTGTTCGCCAGCATTGTGTTTGCAACGGCAGCCGTCACACCCAAGGCAGCGGCGCGGCCTACGAACTCACGGCGCGTCATTGTGCCTTTGGCCACTTGGCCGGTCATATATTTCAGCTGATCATCCATGATCATATCTCCCTGTTTTGGTGCTTTTGTTATATGCGCCTACGTTGAGGCTTTTTTGTTTTCCCACGTTACGTTTGCGCATTTTCCTTTGTGTCGCAAGGGTTAATACCTTGGTCCATGTGGCGGGTTTATTACATGAAGTGTCGCTTAATGCTATCCTCAAGGTAGCGTTCATAAACCAGCTTGCCGTCTTCATAGGCTTCGAGCCGTGCGGTTAGATAAAAGGTCGTTGCGTCAGACCACATTTTCGAGCGGGTTTCAGTGCGCAGCAAGATGCCGTCGCGCTCAAGTTCTTCGGACCAATGGCAAGTGCCTGTAGCGCTTAGCGGGTCAGCTGGATTGATCGTCCAGCGTTCGCGCGCGACCGAGCCTGCAATCAATCCGTGATCAGCGTCTCTTACTTTGCCAAAGTCGTCTTCGATGACCAAGGACACATCGCCGGTGACCATATCGGTTTCCTGCCGCCGAACGTGGCTTTCGGGGCGCAAAGTTTCGGTTTCCCACGGGGCCGCAGCGGTGGGGGGCGGGAATGTATATTCATCTCCCCCCATAGTGGGTCGCTGTGGCAGGGCGATCTCACCCGCCGTCACGGTCAATGTCGCCGCGTCAGGGGTGGGCCAGATCAATGGCCAATAGGCGGTTGAGATTGAGACGCGCAAACTGTGGCCTGCGGGGACGCGGTAAGCGATGTGATCCAGATCAAAGCTAATGTCCTCGGCCGTCCCTGGCTCCATCGACGCGGGGTTTTCGGCGCTGTTGCGGTGGCTTAGGTTAAGCACACCATAGGTAATGCGAGCGCTGGCCCCGTCAGGATGGACGTGATTCAACCGGACTGCGATCTGCCCTTGGGGCTTATCGCAAGACAACCGCAAAGTAATACGTGGCGCGCCGACGATATCCATGTTCTCGGTCAGGGGGGCAGTGTCAAAGCACGTCGACAGAGCATCGTCTTGCCGCTGGTCGCCGGGCATTTCAGGCCCCAGCCAGATCGCGCAGTATTCACCTGCACTGGCACCGCAATGGGCTGGCGATGCGATTGTCGCTTTCAGGTCAGCCGGTGCGGCGGCAAGGCCCGTGTCGGTCAGATAGAGCGACTGGACCGGCAAATGCGATGTTGCACCTGTGTCTTCGGCGATCCAGCGTCCGGGGCGTTCCAGCACCCATGTCGCTGGGCGAATACCGTCCATCAGATACGCGCGGTAATCGGGGTCGTCTTCGACACCGGTGTCGATGTCTTTTAGCCAACGATCCCACCAGCGCAGCGCCTCTTGAAGGAAACCGATGCGCGGTTCGGGGATCGCAAAATGGGGGTATTTATGTACCCACGGGCCGACGATGCCTTTGGCACCGGGCAATGCTTCGACCAGTTGGGGAACTGCGTTTTTATAGGCGTCGCCCCATCCGCCCACGGCGAGAACTTTGGCCTTGATCTTGGAATAGTCTTCGATCACCGACCCTTGTTTCCAATAGGCATCACGGGATTGATGGCGCAGCCACAAGGATGGAAGGAACGGCTCGGCCGTCAGGCGTTCCAGCCACATCTCGCGCCAGTCCGGGCGCAATGCGGGATCGGGCGCGCGGCTGGAATAGGCCCACATCGTAGCACCCCAACCAAGGTTCTCATTCAGCAGGCAGCCGCCCTTGTAATGAATGTCGTCGGCAAAACGGTCCACGGTTGAACATAGCGTGATGACCGCCTTAAGCGGTTCGGGCGCATGCGCCGCAACCTGCAGCCCATTGAAGCCGCCCCAGCTGATCCCCATCATGCCAACGCTGCCGTTGCACCAGTCTTGGGCGGCAAGCCAGTTAATCACCTCGATGCAGTCGGTTTGCTCAAGAGGGGTATATTCGTCTTCCATGATCCCTTGGCTGTCGCCATTGCCGCGCATGTCGACGCGCACACACGCGTAACCGCGTTCGGCAAACCACGGATGGGTCAGCGCGTCCCGTGCGGTGGTACCGTCGCGTTTGCGATAGGGTAGGTATTCAAGGATGACGGGTACGGGGCCCCCTTCGGCGTTTTCGGGTCGCCAAATGCGAGCGGACAGCCTGCAACCATCGGACATCATAATCCCCAAATCAGGATCTTCAATCAAGGTGAGCGGGGCGTTTGTACTAGATGTCATTTGACGAGCGTTGCGGTGGGGCTGCGGGTTGTCAACAGAATGCTTGGGGAAAAGATGATTTTTATTACACGTGTAAATTTTCCGGCTTAAGTCTGGGTGGGAGAATAAAAGCGATCAGGGAACCCGAGCTTTCCCTCAAAGGGGGAAACTGTGGCCTCGATGCACAAGAAACCATGGCAGCAATAAGGCGGTGGGAAATTAAAGTTGGCATTTTCCGCATAATAAAGATAGTTTCGCAGTCAATAATAGGTTCGCGATTAACGCGAGCGAAGTCAGGCGACTACACGGTCCGATTTAACGAGCCGGTAGTGAAATTTTATGACCAGGTGATCCGCATAGAACGGGCATCGAGGTAGAGCGGTGGTAATATGAAGACGATAGATTTCGTCGTTCGCGATCAAGCGGGCGCATTGCAACGTGGTACGGTGGCCGATGGCTCCAACTTCCATGTTATTCAGGCACAAGCCGGCCAAGAGATTTCCCTTAACCTGCGTCAGACAGACTTTTTGTCTCAGCAGCGCACTGGAAATGATCTGGTTCTGACGCTGGCCGACGGGTCCGTCATCACAATCGAGAATTACTTTAATGAAACAGGCGCTGCAAACCGCCTGTTCATCTCGTCAGATGGATATCTGAACGAGGTCGCCTTTATCGAGGGTGAGGGCGGCAGCCTGTACGCGCAGTACGGCCCGACCGAACAGTGGGGCAAGTGGAGCCCGTCTGACGATCTGATTTATCTTGGACGAACCGATGTAGCTTCGGCCCCCGGTGCTATCACTGGCGGCGACGACGAAGTTTCTATGCTTGCAGCCCCATTGCTGGGCGCGGGCTTGCTTGGCGGTGGTGGTGCTGCAACCGCAGCGGCGGTAGTAGGTGGCGCAGCTGTTTTGAGCGGTGTCGGTGCTAGCGGCGGCGGCGGCGGTGGCAGCTCGGCTGCGGCCCCGTTTGTGAACGAGGCGGAATCTTCGGCCACCGTTGGCGGTGACGGCGCTGATAAGACAGTGACAGTTACAGGCGGTGGCGAGCCGGGTTCAGACGTTGTCGTCAAGATCGGCGACAAGGAAATCGAAACCACAATCGATGACGACGGCAAATTCGAAACTGTTTTCACCGGGGATGACTTCCCTGATGATGGCAATTACGAAGCGGTTGTCGAAGTAACCACAGGTGGGACAACCACCACGTTGGACGGCCCGACATTCGTGATCGACACGACAGCCCCCATCACAAATGTTTCCGAGGGTACACAAAGCGCGTCTGACTTTTTTAACGGCGAAAGCTTTGCCCAAGGTGTGACCATCAACGGCACTGGCGAAGCGGGTTCCACCATCGACGTCACCGTTGGCGGCGTGACACGGTCCACCACTGTTGGCGAAGACGGTTCGTGGTCTGTGACCTACGAAGACGGTGCGCTTCAGGGTGGCGAGTACGAATCCGAAGTCACAATCAAATCAACTGATCAATACGGCAACTCTGCGATCACAACCGAAACGTTGGTTGTAGACACTGTGGCACCTACCGCAGTTGTGACATCCGGTACGCAAGGCGCAGGCGACAGCTTCAACGCTGCGTCCTTTGGCAATGGTGTGACCCTTAGTGGCACAGGTGAACCCGGTTCCACGGTCGAGCTGACCATCGGCGGCGTCACTCGCACAACTACGGTTGGTGACAACGGCGCGTGGTCTGCAACATGGCAGTCCGGCACATTGCAGGGTGGCGAATACATCGCCGATGTCACGGTTATCACGACCGACAAATATGGCAACGCGACGACGTCCACCGAAAAGCTGGTCGTTGATACCGTGTCCGAAGTCTCGGTCGCAGATGACAGCGCCGCAACCGACGGCACAATCAACGCGGCAGAGCGTGCCGATGGTGTAACCCTCACGGGCACTACGCAACCCGGTTCGACTGTTCAGGTCACCTTTGGCTCGGCCACGCATCCTGCGACGGTCGCGGCTGATGGCAGCTGGACGGCGCAATTTGCCTCCAGCGATATTCCGGCAGGCGAGACAACCGCCACAGTCACTGCCGTTGCAACCGATGCAGCGGGCAACAGCTCGACCGCGACAGGCCAGATCGAAGTCGACACACTGGTCAATAACCTTGCCTTTACCAATCAGGCGGGCGGATCCGACGCGACCATCAATGCGGCCGAAGCCGCTCAAGGTATCGTTATGAACGGTACGGTCGAGGCCGGTTCGACTGTTTCGGTTAGAATGGGCAACGTATCGCGCGCGGCAACTGTCGACCAAAACGGGAACTGGTCCGTGACTTTCGCGCCAAGCGATGTCCAATCGGGCACCTATTCAAGCTCGATGGTTGCGACCGCGACTGACATGGCAGGCAACACCCGCAGCGTTACGCAATCTGTGTCGGTTGATACCGAAGCAGGCGTTTTGACGATCAGCCCGACACCAGTCGAGGGCGACGACATCGTTAACTATGATGAAGCCAGCGATGGCGTGGCAATTTCAGGCACCGCAGATGCGGGCGCGATTGTGACCGTTACCCTTGCAGGTGTTTCACACACCGTAAGCGCAGACGGCAACGGTCAGTGGACAACATACTATGCCGCATCCGAAGTCGCGCAGGGCGTCTATACTGCTGATATCACTGCGACAACCACTGATGCAGCAGGCAACAGCCGTTCGGCCACCGACAGTGTGCAGGTAGACACCCGTGTCGACAACCTGTCGCTGAATGTAGTTGAAGGCGACGATATCGTCAGCGGCGCAGAGCGTTTGGCAAATGGCGGCGTTCTTGTAACCGGCACATCCGAACTCGGGTCGTCCGTTGTGATAACGCTTGGCAACGCATCGGCGAATGGCACGGTTGATTCAAACGGCAACTGGTCAGTGACCTTTGCACCGGGTCAGGTGCCTCAGGGCACAATCAACACCACGGTTTCTGTCAAGGCGATCGACCTTGCGGGCAACTCTGCCACGGTCAGCCATGCTGTGCTGATCGACACGGTTGTTGATCCGCTGAACATGAATGCGGCGGGCGGCAGCGACAATGTTGTCAGCGCTCGCGAAGCGGCGATTGGCATTGATCTGGACGGTCAGGTCGAAGTCGGCTCGACGGTTGTGGTGAACTTTGACGGTACGAACTATACCGCCAATGTCGATGCTTCAGGCAATTGGAGCGTGACTATCCCGGCATCCAACATCCGCCCCGGCACCTATGATGCTGCCATCTCGGTCACGGCGACAGACCACGTGGGCAACATTGATTCCGTAAGCGACACGCTGGCAATCGATACCTATGCGCCAGATGGTCCGGTAATTGAATCCTACACTCGCGATGGCGATGGCATCCGCGCCATCTCGACCGAGCAAAGCGATGATACGTTGGCGGTTCACCAGATCCATGCTGATAAGTCGATCTCGGAAGTCGCAGCCAGCACGCTGGACAATGACTTCCTCAACGAGACGAACTTTTACTTCAGTTCGGATGTTCCGGACGGGTCTGACCTGATTGTGACAGCGACAGATGCGGCAGGAAACTCTTCCGGCACGTACTTGGCACTGGATGACGAAAGCGCAAACACGCAGCTTGGTCTGACCAATCCAAACCTCGGCAACTACAATATCGAAACGGTCGACCTTCAGTTCGCAGAAGAAGCGCAACTGACCATCACCGAGGCAGCGTTGGTCAATCTGTCAAGCAACACCAACACCTTGGTCGTGAACGGTCACAACGATGATACGGTCACCATCACGGGTGCAACGCGGAACGGGTCCGAGGTCAAAGACGGCCAGAACTATGACATCTATTCGCTGGGCACCGAAGGCACGTTGTTGATCGACGACGACATTACCGTCGTAATCTAAAGCCGGCACAAGGCTACGGCGCGGGGGGCAATGCCCATCCCGCGCCGAATAAAAATAAACCGGCACGTTAAGGGCAGGCGAATGGGGCAGAAATTAATAGGGGCAGGTGGCATGTGCGCAGCAGCGCTGGCCTTGTCTGGCTGCATGTCGGACATCGGGGGACGATTTGCGCCGTCCGATATGGTTGCGCGGTTCAAGACCCCCGATGCTTCGCAAGCCGTCAAACCGACATACGCAGAAAAAGTGACCGCAGACAGCCAGATCATTCAAGGTCTGGCCCTGCGGTTTTCGGTTTTGCCCAAAGGCGACGTTTCAGACATGGTTGCGTCGTCCGTTCTGGCAGCCAACAGCCGCACCGCCGAAGCAGAATTGCGCGCCGCGACCCTTCGGTCAGAGGCAGCAAGCAAGAACTGGCTTCCGAAAATTGGCCCGCAGATCAGCCTGACATCCCTAGGATCATTGGCAGCGAACTTGGTCGTGGACCAAGTGTTGTTCGACAATGGCCGCCGCAAAGGTGAACGCGAATTTGCTGTGGCCGACGTGGAAGTGGCCGCTGTTTCGCTGGCGCAAGACACCAATAATCGCGTGGCTACCGCGCTTACGCTTTATACAGCCGCCGCCCAAGCCCGCGAAAACGCGACACTTGGAAAGGCGACGCTCAAGGATATGACGCATTTCGAATGGGTCATGCAGGAGCGGGTAAAGGGTGGTGTGTCAGACATGTCCGACCTCACCATTCTGCGCCAGAAGCTCTCTGAAATCCGCGCCACCTATGAGGCCGCGGTTGAGCGCGAGGCAACGTCTTTATCCGAACTGAACGCCATGTCGATCAAGCCGCTGACAGATTTGCGCGGCGTCCCTGTTATTCCGGTCGATGCCTTCGCGGGTGAACCCCTGATCGTGGTGCGTGCAGAGGCGGAAAAAACCCGCGC
>JAPKCR010000697.1 GCA_026421135.1 Sulfitobacter sp.
CGTTGCGGTCCTCGCCAATCCTGTGCATCGCTCCGCAGCCACAAGGGCAGTCCAGGCTGTCGGGCTCGATCACCTGTTCGATGCGCGGCAAGCCCTCAGGCAGGTTGCCGCGATTGCGCTTGGCTATCTTTTTGCGCTTTGGTTTGTCACTGTTAGCCTGTTCCGATTTTTGCTCTTCGACCTCGGCAAGGGCAACCTCAATGTCCTCGAAGGCCAACTGACGGTCGTCGTCGCGCAGCTTCTCGGACTTCTTGCCATAGAGCGCGTGGTGCATCTCGGCGATCAGATGTTCCTGACGCTTGTTGACCTCCTCCAGCAATGCCACCCGCGCGGCCTGCGCCTCGAACACAGCGCGGTATTCCGGCGGCAGAACGGACAGATCAAGGTTGTTGAATGTCACCCAGAACTGACCCGGTAGAGGTCAGAATTGTCACTGAGAATTGACCCATGTGCAACCTTGCCCCTGACGGGATTTGTCGGGGGATATTGGAGTGATAGACATGGGATTTTTGAGCGTAAACC
This sequence comes from Sulfitobacter sp., assembly GCA_026421135.1. GTDB lineage: Bacteria > Pseudomonadota > Alphaproteobacteria > Rhodobacterales > Rhodobacteraceae > Sulfitobacter. The sequence goes on from JAPKCR010000697.1 coordinate 523, forward strand.
TGCCCTCGCGCGATTTAATCATTGGTTTTTGCAAGAGCCAACTGAAAGTCACCCCAATGCCCCCCTCGAATGAACTGGGAAGCTTTCTACCCGGGGGATGGTTTCGCGGGTTAAATTTCGACTTATCTCTTCAAGTTCGAGAGCGTCAAGTTCTCGCACTTCGAGGAGGCGGTCTGCAATATCCTGAAGTAAACCTGCGTTCGCCTGAAGGAGATCAAAAACTTCTGCCTGCGCGTCGCACAGATGCGCTTCAATGCGCCACGTTATTTCGGGCGGCAGAGTATGCATGGTTGAACAGTTTACGCCGCGCCAGATCAGTCCGGATGTGCCGAGGCCCCACCGCAATTCGATATCCAGCGCGAGCTCGGTTGCTTGCGCGAGATCACTTGTCGGACCGACACCAGAGCCGCTAGAGGCCACACCAAACAAAAGAACTTCAGCGGCGCGGCCGGCTAGCAGAACTTGTAGTTGAGCCTTCGCAAGGTTTGGGGTCAATGCTAGTTGCGGGGGTCGCTCCACCCTACCCCCCTGCCCCGTGAGTTGGACACGGGTTGGATTAGGAAGGGACAAAAGCATCGTCGCGAGGACATGGCCCACTTCATGAACCGCAATTCGCCGGTCCAAAGAGGCACAGACAGATGGGACCAAGAGATTAGCAGCTTGGTCCAGGTGGCGTTGTTGTAGCGCTATTTTATCCGCTCGCGCACGTCCAAGTGCGTCCCGCACCAGTGCATCGACCGCAGCACCGGTCTCACCGATCAGGCGCTTGGAGATAGAAGCGAGGTCAACGTTCTCCAAGTGATTTGGCCCCACGCGCGCGGCAAGAATGGCTTCGATACCGGTCCGGTCTGGACATCCTATGTGAAGCTTCAGATCGAAACGGCCACTTCTGATCACAGCTGGATCGACAACGTTCAGATGGTTTGTCGCACTCAGCAAGATTACACCAGGAACTTCTGCGACGTGGTTGATTTGTTCGAGCAGGCCATTAACGATGCCTTGCATGTACGAACTGTTTCGATGCACTGAATCCCTCGTTGAAAAACTGTCAATCTCGTCGATGAAAAGCACAGAAGGCGCTGCTTGAGCTGCTTGCTCAAACGCATTTGCCAAGGCCGCCAACATATCCCCCTGGTGACCTGCTTTTTGGCAATCTGCGTAGGATGTCGAGATGAAGGGAACGCCTGCAGAACCGGCAAACGCCTTCGCCAGCAGGGTCTTCCCCGTGCCAGGCGGGCCGTGGAACACCGCGCTCCGTGTCACTTGTTGCCAAGGGATTTGGCCCAAGCGCCATTCTTGCAGGTCATTCAGCATACGATCGAGATGCCCACGCACATCTCCAAGACCAAACACAGAATCGAGGGTCACGCCATGCTGACCCATCGATTTTTCCGAAATTTGCGCAAGGCGATCGGCAACTTGCAAAGTGGTCATTTCGGCAAATGCAGCATCAATCTGCGCTGCCTCTAACCTTCTCAGGGCCGTGATATTCGGGAGCCGTTTTCTGATCTGTTCTTCTGCGAGTTGCCCAGTCATGGAATGGGTCAGGCGCAGGACCTCGATGACCATATCCGGCGTAACCCCCGTCCATCTAAGACTTTTGCGAACGAGGCTTGCAAGTGCAAGCGGCAACTGGTCGCTTTTGCTG
>JAPKCR010000698.1 GCA_026421135.1 Sulfitobacter sp.
GTGACTATCACCTCAGCACGTTCGTCGCGCAGACACAGAATGCCAGTGGGAAGCAGGCCAAAGTTGCCCGGACCATCACTGCTGAGCACGCGCTGCAATTCCTTGCCATCTTCAAGATAATGGCCAACCGGCGCACGGTCTTCGTGATACATCCCGGCATTCATCGCAAAGCCTAGCGTTTTCCCCTGTTCTCCAAGCGCATTGTCCAGCGTGTTGAAATAACCATAGGGCGTCCCGTCGGGGGCGTACAAAAACAAGGCAAGCTGCTCGCTTTCCAGATCGACTGCACAGACGCTATAGTTGTTGCCATTGTAGGCTTCATCGCGGCAGGTTTCAGCACCAGCTTGACTTGCCGTCCAACCGAGCAGCACAGCAAAAGCCAGTAAACGCTTCATGCTTCTTCGGGATCCGAATCAGGGGCCTCTGCGTCACGGCGAACCACATCTTGGGCTAGCATACGGCGCGTGTCGTCCATCCGGTCAAACGTCTCATCTAGTTGAAACCGCAGATCGGGCGCAAATTTAAGCACAAGTTTCTTCGACAACTGACGTCGCAATTCACCCTTGTTGCGGGCGAGCAATTTCAGCACGTCCTCACGCCCTTCGCCGCCCAAGGGCAAAACGAATGCAGTAGCAATCTTTAGGTCCGAGGAAGCGCGTACCTCGCCCACAGTAATTGAAAGCCGGTTTAGTTCAGGGTCGTGGACATCGCCACGCGCTAAAACATCAGACAAGGCGCGGCGAATGGTTTCGCCGACGCGGAGTTGTCGTTGGGTGGGGCCCGAGCCCTCGTGTGTCTTGTTCTTTGCCATATGCTTCATCTAAGGGGTTGCTGAGGTTTTGCCAAGCAGGTCGCCACGCGCTAAACCAAGCATGAAAAAGGAGCACAGCATGAGCGATACACCGGGCATAGCGATTACAGGGGCTTCGGGCCGCATGGGTCAGATGTTGATTGGGCAGATTTCTGCCAACGACCGCGTGCGTTTGGTTGGCGCGATTGAGCGTGCAGGACACCCTTGGGTTGGCAAAGACATTGGCGTTGCGATGGGTGGTGCCCCGTTGGGGATAATCGTAACAGACGATCCGCTTGAGGGGATCGCACCTGCGCAAGCAGTCATCGACTTTACCGCGCCAGAGGCCACGCTAAATTTTGCAGCGATCGCCGCGCAAGCCCGTGCAGTGCACGTGATCGGCACAACAGGCATGACCGATACGCAGATTGCCCAGCTAGAGCCTGCATCGCGTCATGCTGTGATCGTGCGTGCTGGCAACATGAGCCTTGGCGTTAACTTGCTGACGCAGCTGACAAAACGTGTGGCCGCCGCACTGGATGAGGATTTCGATATCGAGATCATCGAGGCACATCATAATCAGAAGGTTGATGCCCCCTCTGGCACGGCATTGATGCTGGGCGAGGCGGCCGCCGAAGGTCGTGGTGTATCCCTGTCTGATGTGTCTGATCGGGGCCGTGATGGCATGACGGGCGCACGGCGGCGCGGCGATATCGGTTTCACTGCGATCAGGGGCGGCGATATCGTTGGCGAACATGATGTGCTTTTTGCGGCAGCTGGCGAACGGATTATTCTTAGGCATGTTGCTTCGGACCGGGCCGTATTCGCGCGTGGGGCGATTAAAGCGGCGCTTTGGGGGCAGGGAAAATCCCCCGGACAGTATGACATGCTGGATGTTTTGGGGCTGAACGACTGACCTGTTCTGCGTTTTTCTTGGGCCAAATGAAACTATCTTAGTGTTTCCTGCGTATATTAGTTAAGCAACGATGCAGGAGTTCATTATGAGAGACGTTTTTGTACTGGCCTGTGCAAGCTTCTTTGTGCTTGCGACGACCGCCCACGCTGAATTTCAAAAGGTTGAGACGCAGGCAGATTTCGTATCTGCGGTGAACGGAAAAACGCTAAAGCGACCTTTGGTCGAACTGAGCGTGGAACCGTCCGGTGCTATCTCGGGGAAAGGTGCGGTTTGGGACGTTTCAGGGAACTGGACGTGGAATGACGGTTTTTTCTGCCGCAGTATTGTCTGGGGCGGGGATGACTTGGACTACAACTGCCAAGAGGTGATGCTGAATGGACGCAAAATCCGTTTCACATCTGACAAAGGCACCGGACAATCGGCAGATTTCACAATACGCTAAGGTTCGCGTCAGCTTTCT
>JAPKCR010000699.1 GCA_026421135.1 Sulfitobacter sp.
GGTCAGGGTCATCGTGTCCCCTGTCGCATCAGCAATAAGCGCAGCATCGATGTTGATTGCACCGAAATCGTTGACCATCACCATCAGCTTTAGTCCATGGTCCTCGGCCAGCAGGCGATTGATCAAGGTGGTTTTCCCGGCACCAAGATAGCCCGAGATCACAGTCAGGGGCAGCCGTGGTTTCATAGCAGGTGCACGTGCCCCCCGAACACCGTTCCCAATATCGGCACATCCTTTAATGCCATCGGATCAACGGCCAATGGATCATCCGCCAAGGCAACAAAGTCCGCGCGTTTGCCCGTCTCGATACTGCCGATCTCGCTGTCCAGCTTCAACGTATAAGCGGCCCCCATGGTAATCGCGAACAGCGCTTCTTCGACGTCGATACATTGCGCGGCCCCCAAGGTGCGCCCCGACATGGTTTGCCTGTTAACGGCACACCACGCGGTGAACAGCGGTGCCATGGGCGTAACTGGTGCGTCCGAATGGATCGCGATATTTGCGCCCGCATCAATCGCACTGCGCGACCCGTTCATGCGTTCAGCGCGGTCTGTACCGATGGTCAAAGCTGCGTGCTGGTCACCAAAATAGTAGAGATGGTTGGCAAAGATATTGCAGCATACGCCCATATCAGCGGCCCGCGTGAACAGATCGCGCCCCATCATCTGGCAATGCTGCAAGACGTGGCGGTGTCCCGTCCAGGGATGTTTGCGCAGTGCTGCCTCGATCGCGTTCAGGGAAACCTCTGCCGCTTCGTCGCCATTGACATGGATGTGCATCTGAATGCCACGGCTGTGCAATTCCTCGACCAACGCAAAGATCGTTTCGGGTGGGGTGTTCCAGATGCCATTGGGTTGCCCGCCAACATATCCGGGGCTTTTCACCCGCGCCGTCCAACCCTGGATGGACCCGTCAGTCATCAACTTCACTGCCCCCAGCCGCAACTTGTCGGTGCTCCGTTTAGCCAGTTCTTGCGCCTTGTCGGCAATGGCTTTCGGCCCGTCCATGGCACCCAATGCCGGTACCAAACGTAAGGGAAAATCATCCGAACCAGTGACACGCAACATGGTGGTCACGTCTTCTTCTTCCATCTGCGAATACAGATCGGTCACTGTGGTCACACCGGCACGCCGTGACACATCTGCATATGCGCGAATGGATGCTTCTTTCTGGCTGAGGCCGCGAAAATCGATCCCTAACCGCCGCATAACGGGGAACATTGCGGCCATCTCCTGCAACTCGCCGGTGGGCAAGCCGTCGGGGCCTTTTATCACGCCTTCGGCGTTGGTGGTCTGGTCAAATCCGGCAAGTTCAAGTGCCGCCGAGTTCACGCACATCAGGTGGAAGTTCGAGAACATGATCGCAATCGGGCGCGTGGTGCTGATTTGATCCAGATGCTTCTTGCTCAACCGTTCGGATGTCAGGAATATCGCGTCAAAGCCCCAGCCAACCAGCGGTGCGCCGTCGTCCAATGTCTTGGCATACTCACTAAGCCCCTCAATCACGGCGTCAATATCCGTCAGTCCCGGCCACAATTTGCCATCGGGGTCGATCCGGTCGTGGAAACCCGCATAGGCGTATTCCCACATCGCGCCGGCCATCATGTGCGCGTGGCCCTCGATAAATCCGGGCATTAGGACAGCGTTCTTTAGGCAGTCGTCATGGGTCACTGTGCCCCATTGGTCTGCGCAGGTCGCGTCGCCCACGGCCAAAATCTCTCCGTCACGGACTGCAACATGGGTTGCCTCCATCCGGTTAATGTCCATTGTGATGATCTTTTTGGCTGAAAAAACAACGATATCCGACATGATGCCCCCTATGTTCCCTGCAACAGCTATCGCAGCTTGGTTCAGCGGAAAAATAGATTTACTGTCTAGAAAAGCCCACAATTTTAGGGGAATGACTGATGCGCTTTACCTTCAAACAATTGCGGTATTTCGATGCGGCGCTGCGTTATGGCTCTATCGCGCGGGCGGCCGAGGAAATGAACATATCGCAGTCGTCAATCACCGCCGCGATTGACCTAATGGAGGGCAATATCGGCACTGCCCTGTTTCGCCGCATCCCTGCCAAGGGGATCGTCGCCACCGATGCCGGACGCGAAGTTGGCAAGCGGGTCGTCACGTTTCTGGAGCAATGCCGCCATTTCGAAAGCGAGCTGATG
>JAPKCR010000075.1 GCA_026421135.1 Sulfitobacter sp.
TCCAGCATTTTTTGGGGCGTATCAACCACCTCGAAAAGGGATTTCGTCGCCTTGGTCACCCCCGCATCTGTCGCCTGCGCGCGCAGCGCTACAGCAACCACCACGGTATAGACATTGGTATGATCCAGCTCGCCTTTGGGTTCGGCGTCAGCTGCCTGAAAGCGGGTAAAGATCTCGCGGATCGTATGATAATCAAGGGGCTTAGCCATAGCCCTTGGTATGGGGGGATTTTGCAATCAGGGCAAGACTGGGTGCATCTAAGGTTTGGCATTTACCTATTTTGCACATTCTGGTCGCTACACTATGCCCGAAAGCGTTATTTCTGACGTGAAAAAGGGGCAACTGCCCTTGAGAAGGTGAGGCGCGATGTCGGTTGAAATGATGTTTTCAAGGGTCACCGGATTCGGTCCGGGTGCAATGATCATGACACTGGACGGCGAATTGCCGGTGGAATGGCTGGAATCAGGGGATTACGTCGTTACTCGCGATCATGGTGCGCAACGGATTTTGACGATCAAGCGGTCGCGGGGGATCGGGCCGGATGGTCTTCCATTGCCTGCCCCACTGCATCTGCGGCCCCGCGAAAGTGCTTCACCCGAAGGGTTGATTGAACCGCTCCGCCTGTCGCCGCATCACAGGGTGCTTGTCGCGTCGCCGCATGTTGCCATCCATTTCGGCCATACCGAAGCAATGGCAGAAATTGGTGCGATGTCCCGCCGAACGGCACCCCGAATTGAACCGGGCGCACCCACGCTAAGCTATCACCACATCATCACGGAACATCATGAACTGATCATGACCTGCAGTATTTGGGCGGAAACAACGGGGCGGGAAACGGCTTGGATGCTGGATGTCGCCCCTGAAGTTCAGCGCACCAGCAGGGTCTTTGATGCTGATGCCACGACCCCGCGCATGTGTCTAACCAATCAAGAGGCGCGATTTCTGCGTGACTTGTTAAGCCCCGAAGAATCGCTTTTGCATCTGCTAGCCGCCTAGCTGTTCGTTTGGCGCAAGTTTCGGGTCGCTTGAGCAGGGCGCATTCACTAGTTTGAGGGGATGGAACAGGATATGAACCCCCCGACTCGCGCCCCCGAAGATGGCTATCATTACGGTGTGATGCGCCGTGCGATCGATTTGATTGATCACGCCTCTGACCCATTGGCGCTTGACCAGATTGCTGCCCAAATGGGCATGAGCGCGCCGCATTTTCAACGGATATTCTCGCGCTGGGTGGGGGTGTCGCCCAAACGCTATCAACAATACCTGATGCTCGACCACGCCAAGGACTTGTTGCGCGACCGATTCACCACCCTTGGTGCTGCGCATGAACTGGGATTGTCAGGGTCAGGGCGGCTGCACGATCTTTTCCTGCGATGGGAGGCGATGAGCCCGGGCGAATTTGCCCGCAAAGGGAGCGGCTTGGAAATTTCGTGGGGATGGTTTGACAGCCCTTTCGGCCCGGCATTGGTGATGGGCACTGATCGCGGCATTTGCGGTCTCGCGTTCTCAGCCGAGATGGGAGAGGCCGAAGCGATGGCAGATCTGCAACGTCGCTGGCCCGGCGCAACATTCGTTGAAAATCCTGACCTGCTGGGAGGCTGGGTAAAAACGGCCTTTGGTGCCCAAGATGGCAGCAACGGCAAGGCCCCGATTTACCTGATTGGCGCGCCCTTTCAGATCAAGGTGTGGGAGGCATTGCTAAGTATCCCGTCGGGCAACGTCACAACTTACTCCGAGATCGCGCAAACCATTGGCACACCAAAAGCCGTGCGTGCCGTGGGAACCGCTGTCGGGCGAAACCCGATCAGTTGGCTCATTCCCTGCCACCGCGCCCTGCGCAAATCGGGTGGCTTGGGGGGGTACCATTGGGGGATACCTGTCAAGCGTGCGATGTTGGCCTATGAATCCGCCCGAGCCGACGCAGGGTGATAGGCGGGTTGGTGCCGATCACCCAAATTCAGCCGGTTTATTGGGAACCAGACCTCGTGTAGGGGGTTAAGCACTGTATGCCTCGCCCGAACGGGGCCCCAATCAAAGGCAGAAAGAAATTATGACTTTTTCGAAAACTACCATCGCCGTTGCTTTGACCAGTGTTTTGGCTCTAAGCGCCTGTGAACCTGGCCCAATTGGCGGCAACCCAAATGATCCAAATGCTAAAACTCGCAGTGGTGCCCTGATCGGTGCAGGTGCCGGCGCTGTGATCGGTGCCCTGTCGAAAGGCGACGGCAACCGCGCCGATGGTGCGTTGGTTGGTGCTTTGGCCGGTGGTGCAATCGGTGCAGGCGTGGGATACACATTGGACAAGCAAGAGGCCGATTTGCGGCGCCAGCTTGACAGTGACGTGATCATCACCAACACCGGCGACCGGTTGATTGTGACACTTCCCCAAGACATTCTGTTCGCCACAGACAGCACCAGAGTGCAAGCCGGGATGCAGAATGACCTAGCAGCGCTGTCGCGCAACGTGAACATCTACAGCAATTCCACACTGCAGATCATTGGTCACACAGACAGCGACGGCGATGCAGCCTATAACCAGCAGTTGTCCGAAGGTCGTGCGCGCGCTGTCGCGAGCGTGCTGATCGGCAACGGCGTTCCAAGTGGCCGTATCCGTTCGGTCGGTCGGGGTGAAAGCCAGCCAATCGCGAGCAACTTGAGCGCTGCTGGCAAGGCGCAGAACCGTCGGGTCGAGATTGTTATTCTGCCAAACGCGTCTTAACACCTGTCGACTTTAGTATAAGAGAGGCCTCGGTAACCACCGGGGCCTCTTGCTTTTTGGCAGGTTTGCTTCACTTCGAGTTGCAATATATTCATTTAAGGATCGTCATTATGGCCAAGCTGAAGCTCATTGGAATTTCCGGATCGTTGCGCAAAGGTTCGACAAATTCCATGTTGTTGGCCGAGGCGGCCCGGCTTTTTGGCGATTGCGACTATCACGAAGCTGACATTCGTTTTCCGCTTTATGATGCCGACGAGGAGAAGGCGACAGGCGTACCTGCCTTGGTGCAAAAAACTGCAGATCAAGTTAAAGCAGCCGATGCGGTCCTGATTTCCACGACTGAATATAACAAAGGCCCATCAGGCGTGCTCAAGAACGCGTTGGACTGGATCAGCCGTGTCGACGGCAACCCGTGGGCAGGCAAGCCGTTGGCCGTTATGTCCGCTGCGGCCGGACGTGCAGGTGGCGAACGTGCGCAGCTAATATTGCGCAGCTTTATGGTGCCGTTCCGTCCCCGCATTCTGCAAGGGCCGGAAATCCACTTGGCCAACAGCTCTGACGAGTTTGATGACAACGGGCATCTGACTGGCGAGATATACGTAAAAGAGCTGACACAATTGATGGAATCGCTGCGCGCCGAATTAAACTGTTAGACGATAGGCACGCCAATCTCGATCAGGTTATTATCGGGATCGCGGACATAAAGCGAGGTTATTGGTCCTGTGGCCCCCGATCGGAGCACGGGGCCTTCTTCAATCGGAATGCCGTGAATGGTTAGATGCCTGATCCATTCCGCCACTGGGGCGTCCGTCAGAAAGCAAAGATCGGCAGCGCCGGCCGTGGGTTGAGCGGCTCTGGGATGGAATTCGCGTCCCTTTTGATGCAGGTTGATCTTGGATTGCCCAAACCGAAGCGCCCATCGTTTGCTGCCATCGGCAACTTCAAATTGTTGGCCACGCATGCCCAATACCTGCGCGTAGAACCGGACAGTTTCTGGAATGCTTGTAACCGTCAAAACAAAGTGGTCCAATTCCCTTACGCGACATTGAATATCTGATGCCTGCATGAAGTTTCCCCAAAGCCTTTCTTGATGGATACTGCGCCTATGACAGAACAACGTAAACAGGACGTAATGGACCCTGCCCGCGCGGCGGCATTTTCTGCCACCTTGGGGCACGATGCAGCAATTACTGCGGGCGACGCGCTACCTCCGTTCTTTCATCATCTGTATTTCTGGGAACCGGAACCACCAACTGCGTTGGGGCGTGACGGTCATCCAAAGGTGGGCGGTTTGATCCCTGATATGGGATTGCCGCGTCGGATGTGGGCAGGTGGTCGGCTGACATTTCATGGCCCCCTCAAGGCGGGCATCACAGCTGAAAAGCACACGGTTTGTGAAAGCCATCGGCGCAAGGAAGGTCGCAGTGGGCCGTTGGGATTTGTCACGCTGCGCCACGAGATTTGGCAAGAGGGCGCGCTGAGTACAACCGAATGGCAAGACCTCGTGTACCGCGAGGATGCAGATCCTACTGCACCTAAGCCGATCCCACCCGTTGCCCGGACAGATGCCGAGACGGCCGAGGGCGCGGCTTTCAACTCGACCTTGCTGTTTCGCTATTCTGCACTGACATTTAATGGCCATCGCATCCACTATGATCTGGCCTATGCTCGGGACATCGAAGGGTACGATGGATTGGTTGTTCACGGACCGCTTTTGGCGCAACTGCTTATGCTAAAAGCGCAAGCGGAGCTCGGGCCGTTGACAGAATTCAGTTTTCGCGCGACTTCGCCCCTGATGGATCACGAAACCGCCACGCTGTGCAGAAACGGCCGCGACCTGTGGGTGCAAGGGCCAGATGGGCGGCAATGCATGGTGGCAACCGCCTAGAGATTGTCTGTAACCCGAAAGCCGTCAGGAATGGTATCGCGCCCGTCCAACATCAGGTCTGCCATTACTTCGGCGATCTTTGGGGCCATGCCGAATCCTATCTTGAATCCCCCGTTGGCGATGAAATGATTGGGTCTGTCGGGCCAAGCACCCAGCATCGGTGCGCGACTATGACTCCGAGGGCGCAAGCCTGCCCAACGTTCAATAACCTGCGCTTTGGCCAAAGCCGGAACAGCGGCACGGGCCTTTGCGATGACATCATCCAGTTGCGCATCGGTTTCATCGGCGCTGTCAAAATACCGTTCGGTTGTTGATCCAACGGCGACAGTGCCATCGCTGTGCGGGATGATGTGAACGCCATTGGCAAACAACTGTGGCAATCCTCGGGCATCATGGGCCAATAGCGCGGCCTGCCCCTTTTCCCCCGCACCGACGACACGGTCATAGATCGCTGACATATCTTGCAACCCTGCCACCCCTGTCGCCCACAGAACTTGTCCTTGATCAGTACCATCGGCCTGGACTGCGACGCCTTTTGCGTGCAACGCCATGGCCAACGCGTTGCACGCATGGCGGGGGTGTATCAGCGCGCTTAGGGTGTCGTAGATTAACCAACCTGTCGGGCTTGCTGGTTCCCAATCAGTGCCCGTGGATTGGACAACTTGCCAGACGGCGTTGTCTTGCCAAAACTCTTGCGCCGTTTCTGCGCGAAGGTGCGCTAGTTCCACGCCGCGGTCATTCAGGATCGGTTGCAACCGGCCTTTGCGCGCATAGCCTGATTGCTGACCACCGACCGCTTCGACCTCGCTCCAAAAGTTTTCTGCCTTCAGAAGGCTATCCAGTTGAAACGCTTTCTTTGCGTTCCATTTTTCGGGAACATGCGGGGCCAATGCACCAACAATCCCGCCGCTGCTGCCAGAAGCGGGCCCAAAGGGGTCGATCACCTGAACCGCCGCCCCGCGTTTAACGCAAGCCCACGCCACCGAAAGGCCAAAAATCCCAGCACCCCGTATCGTGATTTCGGCCATTGCCAATCCTCGCCCTTTTTGCGCAGTGTTTTCGAAAGTTGAGATAGCACAAGGCCACGTCATGGAGAACCAGACAGCTGATATTGAATGGAAAGACAGCGGCGTGCCTGTGTCGTCCAAGTTCGATGATCCGTATTTTAGCCTTGAGGACGGCGTTGCAGAAACCGGCCATGTGTTTTTGCAAGGCAATGATCTTCCCAATCGGTTCCGCGACGGGTTTCGCATTGGTGAATTGGGGTTTGGCACAGGCCTTAATTTATTGGTGGTTTGGGATGCGTGGGCGCGGTCGGGCATCAAAGGCACACTAAATTTCACATCGTTCGAGGCATACCCAATGTCGCGGGACGACATGGCACAGGCCCATCAAACCTTTCCCGACTTTGATGGCAAACGCGATGCGTTGCTGGATGCCTGGACACCCGAAGGCGGCGAGATGTCATTTCCCGGGCTTGAGGCGAACGTTATCATCGGTGATGCGCGGCAGACCGTGCCACGCTGGCAAGGCTTGGCCGATGCATGGTTTCTTGACGGGTTTTCGCCTGCCAAAAACCCCGAGCTGTGGGAGCCTGATCTGCTAAACGATGTGTTTCGGCACACGGGGCCGTTCGGAACAGCAGCGACCTATACTGCGGCCGGTGCTGTCAGGCGGGCACTGAAATCGGCTGGTTTTGCCGTGCAACGCACGCAAGGCTATGGCCGCAAGCGCCATATGACGCGGGCGGTCCGCACATGAGCCGCGCCACCAACAAAGCAGCCGCTCTCGCCCAGTCGAACAACATTCCCTTGGGCATCACCTTGATGGTGCTGACGACTTTTATCTTTGCGGTCCAGGATGGGCTGTCGCGGCATCTGGCGTCTGAATACAACGTGATGATGGTGGTGATGATCCGTTATTGGTTCTTTGCCGCATTTGTGATTGCGCTTGCCAAGCGGCATGCTGGCGGCTTGCGGGCCGCGGCCAAGACCAGCCAGCCTGTTCTACAAGCCATCCGCGGCTTGCTTTTGGCAGCCGAGATTTGCGTGATGATTGTCGCGTTTACGACCCTTGGGCTGGTGGAAAGCCATGCGGTCTTTACCTGCTACCCGCTTTTGGTCGCGGCGCTGTCCGGACCCGTCTTGGGTGAAAGCGTCGGATGGAGGCGTTGGTCTGCAATCGGCGTGGGCTTCGTCGGCGTCTTGATCATTCTGCAACCGGGTATGAGTGTGTTTGATCCCGCCGCAATCATCCCGTTGATCGCCGCCGCGATGTTTGCGGTTTACGGCTTGCTGACCCGCTATGTGGGCCGCAAAGACAAAACCGCCACCAGCTTTTTCTGGACCGGGGTCACAGGTTCCATCGCAATGACAGTCGCTGGGATATGGTTCTGGGAGCCGATGATCGCAACCGACTGGGTTTATATGGGGTGCCTGTGCATCACCGGTGTAACCGGCCACTGGCTGTTGATCCGCTGTTACGAGGTTGCAGCGGCCAGCGCTGTTCAGCCTTTTGCCTACCTGCAATTGGTCTTTGCCAGCATTATCGGCATCAGCATCTTTGGCGAAGACGTTCGCGTCAATGTTGCAATCGGGGCGGCGTTAATCGTGGCCGCTGGTCTATTCACTTTTTGGCGTGAACGGCAACAGAGTTGACCCGATCAGTTCTTCGGTAAAGGGTTGCGGCAAAGGGTTTTTGCCCAGCCGCGCACGATAGACCGGCAGACTCTCGGTGACGCGCATCACATAGTTCTGGGTTTCGCGGAACGGGATCATCTCGATCCAGTCGACGATATCAATGTCACCCTCGCGTGGGTCGCCATAGGCTGCCATCCAGCGCGGCGGACGTGCGGGACCAGCATTATATGCGGCGGAAACCATAACGACATTGCCGTCGAACCGTTCTGCCATCTGCGACAGGTATTCCGACCCGAGCCGCGCGTTATAATCGGGATCGGCGGTCAGCCGATCAGTTGTATGCAAATCGCTGACCCTCAGATCACGCGCGACGTCATTGGCGGTACCTGGCATCAATTGCATCAAACCACGCGCACCGACACTGCTACGCACGATGGGGTCAAATTCGCTTTCGCGTCGTGCAATGGCCAGCACCATTTCGGGGGCCATGTTCAGGTCCAGCTTAATCGCGGAATGAAGCGGGTAATATGGTGCAGCAATCGTAATGCCACGCTGCGCGACCCGCTTGCCGATCATCACGGCAAGATGGGGCTGGCCCACATCAATCGCGGCTTGACCCAAAAGGGCGGCATCATCGGCCAGCAGTTGTTCAGCGAGATGTGTCCAGAACCTTTCGGCAATGTTTAGCTCGCCGGAAGCTTGAAGAAGCATCCCGGCCTGAAACAAGGGCGCTTG
>JAPKCR010000700.1 GCA_026421135.1 Sulfitobacter sp.
TGCCTATGCAGAACCTGCCGTACGCGCGCTGGCTTGGAAAGGCCGCTATCTGGTCGTGGGTTTCCCAGCCGGTATTCCGAAGATCCCGTTGAATCTGACCTTGTTGAAAGGCTGCCAGATTGTCGGCGTATTCTGGGGCGCACATACCGCGCGTGAACCGCAAGCCCACGCTGAAAACATGGCCTATCTTTTCCGGATGTACGCCGAAGGAAAAATCAAACCGCGCATCTCTGCCCGTTTCCCGCTGGAAAAAGCCGCCGATGCACTGAACCTGATGCAGGACCGCAAGGTTCTGGGCAAAGTCGTGCTCGACGTCGCTTGAGCCTGAAAGGAAATTAAAATGACAAACAAACAAATCGTAATTGCCGAGCTGCCAACCAATGCGTTGACGCCCGCGCATTTCAAAGAAACCACCGTAGATATGCCAACCGCAGGCGATGGTCAGGTTGTGCTAAAAGTCATCCTGATGTCCATCGACGCGGCGAACCGGTCATGGATGAAGGGGGCAACTTATCGCGCCGCCGTAAACGCAGGCGACGCGATGCCCACCTATGCAATCTGCGAAGTCACCGAAAGCAAATCTGACCGCTTGGCCGTTGGCGACATCGTCGCGGCCGAGGCAACGTGGTCAAACTACGTCGTGGCTGACGCCCGCAAATGCGAAAAGCTGCCCAAGGTGCCTGAACTGTCCAACCTGATGTCGGTCTATGGCATCGCGGGCAAGACGGCTTTTCACGGCCTGATCTCCGTTGGCCAACCGATTGCGGGCGAAACGGTGCTGGTATCGGCAGCGGCGGGGTCGGTCGGCGGCTATGTCGGCCAGATCGCCAAAGCCCTGGGTTGTCGTGTGGTTGGCATCGCGGGCGGTGCAGAAAAATGCAAATGGGTCAAAGAGGAAATGGGCTTTGACGACTGCATCGATTACCGCGCGCCGGGCATGTCCAAAGCGCTCCGTGCCGCCTGCCCCAATGGTGTTGATGTGTATTTCGACAATGTCGGCGGTGCCGTCTTGGAAACCGCGCTGTTCAGCATGAACGAGAAAGGTCGCATCGTTTGCTGTGGCGCGATCAGCCAGTATGATACCGAAACCCCTACCGGACCGCGCAACCTGCCCGGCCTGATTGTGGTTAAACGTCTGCGCATGGAAGGGTTCATCGTGATGGACTGGGTGCATAACGACGCCAAAGCACTGCGTGCGCTGCAAACATGGGTGGCAAGCGGCCAGATCAAAGTGACCGAAGACATCGTTGAGGGTCTTGAAAACGCCCCCCAAGCGCTGATCGGCTTGTTGGCCGGTGACAACAAGGGCAAGCGCATGGTGCGTGTCGCCGCAGATCCAGCATAGGGAGAAAGAGATGTCTTCGTTAAAAGATGCAGTTGCCCATAGCGAAACTCTGATCGGCACCGAAGTTGGGGTGTCGAACTGGATTACCGTAGATCAGGAAATGATCGACCAGTTCGCCAAAACGACGCAGGATGAACAGTGGATCCACGTCGATCCCGAAAGGGCCGCGAAAGAAACACCCTTTGGCGGGACAATTGCCCACGGCTTTCTGACCCTCTCGCTGGCCAGCCGATTTGCGTATGACTGCTTTAACATGATGCCGGGCCAAGTGATGGGCATTAACTACGGCATGAACAAACTGCGGTTTTTGAAACCTGTCCTTGCTGGGTCGCGCCTTCGCGGGCGGTTTACATTGCAAAAGGTCACGGCCCGCAATGCGACCGATATGCTGCGAGAAAACCTGCTGACGATCGAGATTGAGGGCGAAGAGACCCCTGCCTTGATCGCTGAATGGTTGGGGCTTGCAGTCTTCAAGGACTAAGATGTTTCGCCCTTGACGACCATGGCCGCCCTCCAAGGGGCGGCCTTTCGCATTTTGTCTACCTGCGATTGCCTACCTATTTGGCTGGGGCCGTAACTGGTGCCGTTTTGCATGCTAGGGGGCCGCATTGTTCGGGTGTTTGGGTTCGCAGTGGTTTTGGAATTGCAGGGCCTAACTTGCGATAGACAGCAAAAGAGAGACAGGCTGTAAGCCCAATAAATGGGATCAACGTGCCCATCGCAATAACGGCATTTCCCATCAGTGCACCTAACGACCCCATCAGCAGCCCCGCTCCCATCTGAGTGTCAGCAACGATGACCTACATATATATATAT
>JAPKCR010000076.1 GCA_026421135.1 Sulfitobacter sp.
CTCGCCGTCGAAGCGCAACGATTGATATGCTGCGTCTTCAATTACCGCGATCTCAATCTCGTCGGCCAAATCAATGACCCGCTCGCGTGCCGCGCGGCTAACGGTGGCACCCGTCGGATTGGCAAAATCTACTGACAGATATGCAAACTTGGCTTTACCGCCCCCAGCCTCGGCCTCTGCCTTGTAATCGGCACCTGAACGATTGCTAAGCGGGTCCAACTTGTCATACCGCGGCTCGTAGGCATTGAATGCCCCGAGTGCACCCAGATACGTGGGCCAACCAACCAAGGCGGTGTCACCGGGTGACAGGAACAGCTTGCCCAGATAGTCCAATGCCTGTTGAGAGCCGGACGTTATCAGGATGTTGTCAGGTGTCGCGGGAATGCCGATATCCTGCATCTGTTTGGCAATCCAGACCCGCAACGGTTTGTGGCCCTCGCTGGTGGAGTATTGCAACCCCTGCGCGGCCATCGGGCCAGTCAATGCCTCGGCGAATGCTTCTTGGAACGCTTGCTTTGGGAATAGCTCAGGGTCAGGGATGCCCCCTGCAAAAGATATGATATCTGGTTGATCCAGCAGCTTTAAAAGCTCGCGGATTTCAGACGCTTTCATGCGTGAGGCGCGTGTGGCAAAGATTTCTTGCAAGGACATATCAGACCCCTTCCCGGCTGGATTTCGGGGCACACTGGCGCGGGCAGCTATTTAAGTCAACACCTGTGACCTAAAGCAAGTTGCACAAAGGTGGCACAACCAAAAAGACCCGAGGCAATGCCCCGGGTCAAATCCGTCTCGCTTAGGTGACGCTTAGTTCACAGACTTTGCGTCAACCACGTCTTTTTCAATGGAACGGGATGTCCCTGAAATCTGAATCTGGCGCGGTTTTAGCGCTTCGGGCACTTGGCGTTCCAGATCGATATTCAGCATACCGTCAACGTGAGCAGCACCAGTCACTTGCACATGGTCCGCGAGATGAAAGCGGCGCTCGAATGCACGGGTGGCGATGCCACGATGCAGGTACGTTTTATCTGTCGTGTCATCTGCCTTGCGGGCTGACACGATCAGGGACTTCTCGCGCACTTCGACGCTTAGATCGGCCTCAGAGAAACCGGCGACCGCAATCGAAATACGATAGGAATCGTCATCGAACTTTTCGATATTATAAGGGGGATAGCTGTTTTGCGCGACGTCATTCGTCGCGACGCGATCCATCAAATTGGCAATCTGGTCAAAGCCAACAGTGGAACGATAAAGTGGTGCAAAATCAAAATTACGCATAGGTGTTCATCCTCGTTTGAGCGATTTACATGTTCAGGCCTTCCATAGCGGACAGACCCCTGTTTCATTCCCAAAACCCTATCTAGGCGTCTTGGTGAAACTGATGTGGGGATGAATAAATGCGGTTTCAAGAGGGTTGTGCCGGCACAAAATGCACTTTCGTTCTTCTTAAGGCTTTACGAATTTGGCACCCGTTGTGCGACGCCGATCCGATGCGTCAACCGTTTTCCTTTCGATGCCGGGCTGATGGTAAACGCCTTTTCCTGCGACCAGCTCGGCCTGCAAAAGCGCAAGTGGCGTCCCCAAAGCCGTGCCCAATGATACCTGTTGGCCGTCAACTTGCGCCTTGGCTGACACCACGGAAACGATCTGCGGCACGCCGCCTTCAAAGGTAAAAATCGGCGCGCCACTTGATCCGAAATCGACGGAACATGTGGTTACCAGAACGCCTTCCTGCCGTGCCAAAACGCTGCAAACTTCTTGTAGAGACGGTGCCTCGGAACGGTCTTTGGCATAGCTGACCACCCCAAGCCTGTCGCCACGTCGCGGGCGGGCAGCCGTTTCGAACGGAACGATGGTTGTGTTCTGAATTGCGCGGTCAAGTTCCAATAAGGCAAGGTCGTTTCGCACCCGCTCAGATGACACGACCCCATCATATACATAATCCGGATGCACCACAGCGCGGCGAATGTTGCGGTATGCTCCCGCCCGACCATTGCGCCATCCGGCTAGGAATTCGACCTCGCTGTGGTCAATCCGCAGCTTGGTGTCACGATCGAACAAGCAGTGGGCCGCCGTCAGAACGAGACGTGGCGCGATGAGCGCACCCGTGCAAAACCCTGTTCCCGCAATATCAAGTCGGCCCACGGCCTCCCAATCGCGCGCATCGACACCGGAATCAAGGCTGCGCAGGTGCGCGTCCTGAGACAATGCCGCAGTTGCGATTGTCAGAGACATTAGTGAAAGGGCAACCCATCGGCGCACGGCAAGGCTCCCTACCTTTGGCGTTCTAGAAGTACTAAAGCGACGGTTAAATGCAAGATAAGGCAGAAATAGGGCAAGCGTTCACCGAAGCCTAGGAATTTCACCTTTTGCGTCATATTTCTGCGTCAGCGCAGGCGGTTTCGGGCCGCCACTGGCCCAGTCCAACAGCTCGACCGTATGGACAACCGGAATACCAGCAGAAGATCCGATTTGCATCATGCAGCCAATGTTTCCTGCTGCAATCACATCCGGATTTTTGGCCTGCAACGTCTTGATTTTGCGATCTTTCAGCTGCTTGGATATCTCTGGCTGCATCAGATTATACGTACCCGCCGATCCGCAACACAAATGCGGATCGGCGGGTTCTACAACTGTGAAACCGGCCTGTCTCAGTAGATCCTTGGGAAAGGTCTTAATCTGCTGGCCATGCTGCAACGAACAGGCCGCGTGATAGGCGACAACCATTCCCTGATGCACGGGTTCAGACTGCGCAACTGCGTCAATTCCGGCGATATCGTCCCTGGCAGGTCGAGATGCGGGACCGGTGGAATCTGGCGTGCTTAGGTCGATCAAAACCTCTGATACGTCCCGGGCGATGGCAGACACCCGCGCCGCATCCGCAGCCAAAGGATCGTTGCGGAACATATGCCCGTAGTCTTTGACAGTCGTGCCGCAGCCAGATGTGTTGATGACGATGGCATCAAGCCCCTGCCCGTCTATCTCGGCGCACCACGCTTTGATGTTTTTGGCGGCAGTTGCATGGCTTTCGCTTGTTTTGCCCATGTGATGCGTCAAGGCACCACAGCATCCTGCCCCTTCGGCCACCACGACCTCGCAGCCCAGGCGTGTCAGTAGACGGATCGTGGCATCGTTGATGTCAGTATTCAGCGCCTTTTGCGCGCAGCCCGTCATCAGTGCCACACGCTTTTTACGCGTGCCTTGGGCGGAAAAGCTTTGAGGATCATCGTTTCGGCTAACGGGTGGAATGGATCTCGGTGCCATCTCTAGCATGGCCCTTAGCCGTGCATCAGGCATCAACCTTGCGAAGGGCCGCCCGATTTTGGCACCCAATAGGGCCACCCGGAAGCGGGTCGGATACGGCAATATGCGCGCTAAAATCCACCGTAAGGCACGATCGCTGAAGGGCCGTTTATAACGCTGCTCAATATAGTCACGGGCATGGTCCACCAAATGCATGTAATGCACGCCTGACGGGCATGTCGTCATACAAGCAAGACAGGAAAGACAGCGGTCGATATGTTTGACCGTTTTGGCATCCGGATCACGATCGTTTTCCAGCATGTCCTTGATCAGGTAAATACGCCCCCGCGGGCTGTCCAGCTCGTCCCCCAGCACCTGATATGTCGGACAAGTCGCCGTGCAAAATCCGCAATGCACACAGGCGCGCAATATCTCGTTGCTGCGCTTGATTGCAGGGTCTTTCAACTGCTCTGGGGTGAATGTGGTTTGCATGGATACTCCGGCGATTAAAGGTCTTGAACCTTCAAGGGTTCAGGTGGTGACAAGGCTGGCCCAAGCCAACCCGAACCAGGGGATTGTTGTGCCAATTGCCCCCAAGACAGCCGTCCAACGCCGCATTGAAGTGCCGCGATAGGCCCGGCGCAATGCTTGGGTACCAAAGGCCAGCACACCGATCCAGCCCAGCCAGATCAACAGCACGCTAAGCCCCGCCATTAGCATGTCGGCATCTAACGGCCGTGCCAACCCATACCTTATCGCAAGGGCGGCGGCGGCAAAGACAAAGGAGAAAATTGCTAGGAACAACATTTGCGCCTTGGATGGGGCCCGTTTTGTCAGCGCGCGAAATATCAATGGCCCTACGACGAAGACGACAATAAAAAGCAGGATCAACGTCACGAAGCGTGCTCCATCAGACCTGTGTTTAGTATTTCCCTTGGGTCAAACTGGTGCCGCAGTCCGGCGGTCAAACGCGCCAGCCCAGCGGCCTCGGGGTGGAACATACCCAAACGCACCTTGGTATCAGTATCTGCCCGAACAAGCGTTGCGTGGCCGTCAAACTGCCCCAATGCGGCGCGCAGATCATGGCCGGGGTCAGCTTGCAACCAAATCAACCCGCCCGCCCAGTCATAGAACCATGCCTGGGCACCTGATCTTGCCGCTATGGCGGGCCCATCAGACGGCTTGCAGGATACTCGCCACACATCGCCCTCTTTGCCCTGAAACGGTGCCACATCGCGGGTTTCTGCCCACAGCGCGTCAGATGCTGCGGCGTCCTGTATCGCGATCTCTGCACCTTTTGCGGACAACAGGTCGCGCAATTTTCCCAACCGATACGTGACCGAAGTCTCAAATCCCTCTATCCGCAACATCGTTCGTTGGTTGTCAGGATCATGCGCAGCACCTGTTACCTCAAACGGACTGCCAAGCGCCTTTGCCATCGCAGCGACACCGCGCACATCATCCAACCCATGCAAGACCAAAGTGGCTTGCGTCTCCGGTTTCGGAAGCACCTTGAGGGACACCTCGCTGAGCACCCCAAGCGTGCCAAATGACCCCGCCAGCAGTTTGACCAGATCATAGCCGGTAACGTTCTTCATCACGCGCCCACCGTTTTTGACAACAGTGCCTAGCCCGTCGACATACCGAACGCCCAACAGAAAATCGCGTGCGGCCCCAACCGATATACGGCGCGGACCGCTTACATTTGCGGCCATCACGCCACCGATCGTCGGTGTGCCCTTTGTGCCCAGCAAACCACGGTGATCCATGGGTTCGAACGCCAGTCGCTGGTTTTCGGCGGCAAGGGCCGCTTCGATCTCGGCCACGGGGGTTCCAGCCTTGGCAACCACTGTCATGGCACCGGGTTCGTACAATGAAATCCCGCTCAACCCCGCGACAGATAAAACGGTCCCTTCGACTGGCACACCGCGTGTACCGCCCCCCTGAACGGCCACTGGACCAGTCGCGCCCTTAACGGCATCCACAAGCGCTTGTTCTGAAGTGATGTCCATTCTTCTCTGGCTCCTAAATATCTAAATCCGGCCCTACGCCAAAACCACAATGGCCAGCCATCAGCTTACTCCGCAGCAAGCTTTACTGTGCGGCGGCTTTCCGAGGCATCCAACGGAAATACCTTGGCCGGGTTCAATAACCATGCAGGATCAAACACATCTTTCACTGCCATCTGGGCATTTAGATCAGCAGCTGCGTACTGCACATGCATCAGATCGCGCTTTTCAATTCCTACGCCGTGCTCGCCCGTCAGGCAGCCGCCCACTTCGACACATAACTTCAGCACCTCGGCACCGAATTCCTCGCACAGCTCCAGATCCCCGGGCTTGTTTGCATCAAACAGGATCAGCGGGTGCATATTGCCGTCACCGGCGTGGAACACATTCCCGACTTTTAGGCCGTAATGGTCGCTCATCTCGCCGATACGTTTCAACACATGCGGCAAGGACGACACGGGGATCGTACCGTCAAGGCACATGTAATCGTTGATTTGGCCCATCGCGCCAAAGGCGGACTTGCGACCCAGCCATATCTTGGCGCTTTCTTCGGCAGACTTTGACTGGCGCAGCTCGACAGGGTTGTGCCGCCGCGCAATGTCCGAGATCAGCTCAAGCTGATGATCGATCTCTGCATCCGATCCTTCAACTTCAACAATCAACAGCGCTTCGCACATCGGATAGCCAGCTTTGGCAAAAGCTTCTGTCGCCTCGATGCAGGGGCGGTCCATGAATTCGATCGCAACCGGCAGAACACCGGCCTTGATAATGTCTGACACACAGGTGCCCGCGACTTCGTTATCATCGAAACCAATCAAAACGGGACGCGCACCTTCGGGTTTGTGCAAAATCCGCAAAGTTGCTTCGGTTACAACGCCAAGCTGCCCTTCGGACCCGCAGATCAGCCCCAACAGATCCAGCCCCCCCGCATCCAGATGCGCGCCGCCGACGTCGATGATTTCACCATCCATCAACACCATTTTTACGCCCATTAGGTTGTTCGTAGTCACACCGTATTTCAAGCAGTGCGCCCCGCCAGAATTCATAGCGATATTCCCTGCAATGGCACAGGCCAGCTGGCTGGATGGGTCGGGGGCATAGAAAAATCCGTTTTCCTCAACTGCTCCGGTCACGCTTAGGTTCGTGCGACCAGTCTGCACGCGGATAATGCGATTGTCGTAATCCGTCTCGATTACGTCATTCATCCGCGCCACACCCAAAATCACGCAATCGGCTGTCGGCAGCGCCCCACCCGCAAGCGATGTACCTGAACCTCGCGGGACAACAGGCACGCCTTCTTCGTGACAAATGCGCAGCACATCGGACACTTCTTCTGTCGAAGATGGCAGCACCGCAACCATCGGCGGGCATCTATAGGCAGTCAGTGCATCACATTCATAGGCCCGGGTCTCGTGCTCGTCTGAAATTACTGCGTCGGACGGTAGGACACCAAGCAACCTTTCAACAACCCGCGCTTTGCGAGCTATGATTGCAGGGTTGGGGACAGGCATTTCCATGAGGCACCTCTTATTTTGGTAAAATAATATGACCAATTTAAGCCATTGGCAAGTTGGAACAGTCCGGCGTATGCATCATTACATGACTTTGATGGATCGTATCGCCCTTTTTGGCCCCCTTGATGGTGCCGCATTAGCATGGATGTACCTTCTATGGTTCGTCATTGGCTGGATGACTGAAAACGCCAGCACAAAACGCCCGTCGATGTCTCAACTGATGGCCGCGTATCGCCATGAATGGATGGTTCAAATGATCACGCGCGAACCGCGGATATTTGATGCCCATATTCTGGGCACCCTTCGCCAAAGCACGGCATTTTTTGCATCTACAAGCGTCATCGCCTTGGGTGGTACTTTGGCGCTGCTGGGCAATTCGGAACAGATGGCAACCGTGGTTGAGGATTTATCCCTGACTGACATGCCGACCGTTGTCTGGGAAATCAAAATGCTTTTGCCATTGTTCTTTCTGACCAACGGTTTCCTGAAATTTGTCTGGTCTAATCGCCTGTTCGGCTATTGCTCTGTAATAATGGCTGCGGTTCCGAATGACACGCAAGACCCGCGTGCACCCAAGCTGGCGGCAAAAGCGGCCGAGATAAACATTACCGCAGCCCGCAGCTTCAACCGGGGCTTACGGTCCTTGTATTTTGCTTTGGCCAGTCTGGCCTGGTTGATTGGCCCCCTTGCGCTAACGTTTGCCGCACTTGTTACCATTATTATCGTCTGGCGGCGGGAATTCAGCTCAGAGTCTCGGCGCATCCTCTTGGAAAGCTAACGATGAAGCTTTATATCTAGATATCACTCATATTGGTAAATATTATGTTCAGAATTGCACTTACAATCGCACTGACCTTTGGTGCGCAAGCAGCGACGGCAGATAATCCGGTGGTCGAAAATGTTCGCACCATCCAGTCCGGTGGGCTTTGGACGTTCGACGTAACCGTTAGCCACCCCGATCAAGGTTGGGGCCATTTTACTGACGCATGGCGCATTCTTGACAGTTCGGGCAATCAGATCGCTATTCGCGAACTCATTCATCCCCATGTCGACGAGCAGCCTTTAACACGGTCGCTTTCAGGTATTCCGATCCCCGCAGGTACAACCGAAGTCGGCATTCAGGCCCGCGATACGGTTGATGGATGGGCTAAAGACATCAAGAAAGTAACGCTTAAGTA
>JAPKCR010000701.1 GCA_026421135.1 Sulfitobacter sp.
CGCAAAGTATTCAATGCTCGTGGACGTTGAGTTAGACCGTTTCGCCATCGTGACGGTTTATCCAAGCCGCGAGGTGCGCAATGGTGCCATCGCGCATGTCTCAGCCCTTCGCATTGAATGCGCGGAGGAGTTCGGTGCGGAGATGATGGATGCCTATGGCGGAGAGTTGTTGGCCTCGTCCGAAGCTTAGAATGCTCTATTTACTATGCTCGCCCAGCAGAGCTTGATGCGTAATGCAGCGAACGATCGGCCCCCGCCCTAACGTTGAAAACGTGCTTAATGCAGTTTTTGGCTACACGTATCCAGTTGACAACGACTAACTCTTCAATTTGCTGGCATGGTATTCAATCGCGCTTGCCAAACCTTTCAGTGATCGCTTTTCTTCGTCAGTCAAGTCCCCCAACGCGGTTTCTATCTCCTCAAATAGCACCTCCATTTCCCGCATTTTGTCTTTCAGATTGTGAAGCTTCTCAGTTCTTTCATCAGGGGCTGTCATCTCAATCTCCTATAAGAGTGGCTATGATCGCTATCTTAGATACGTAACACAGACGCACGGTTGGAAGCAGGTCCAGCTAAAAGAAAATTTCCGCAAATATCGGGCTTGATTGTGCGACCGCTTGGCTGCGCAGAGCGCACATCGATGCTTAGCGCTGCTAACGGCGACCCCGCGCCCTTACTGGCCAAACTTCGCACGCGGCCCTGAGCGGACCTTCATGCACCTTGCGGTGAACGGCCGGTTTGAGCCCGTTCTGTGAATTCGATTTCTGCGTTGCGTGCGCTCGCAGCACGAAAAATGCTGCGGATGCTCGAACTTCTGTGCCGCTACGCAGCGTGAAAACCGGCCATTCAAGCACCGTGCAGCGAACCAAGAACCGCGAATTCACCATCTGCGGACCAAGCCGTCCGATGCTGATGCAGCAGATTTCGCTTCCGCGCTTCAACCAAATTCGCAAACCAACTGCCGCGATGCAGCGAGGTTTCCCCAATGCGGTCATCCAACACGATCAAACTTGGCTAAACCTAAACCAGTCGTTCGCCGCAAGGCTGACAGATGTCTTACATGCGGGAATTAAGCAACTGGATAAGGGACAGCGGCGACGGAACTCCCTGACTCTTCCATGATCGCGTTCAGTCCCGGAATGCTGTTACGCGCGCCGGTGGCTGCACCGTCAGAGATGATCAAGTTCAATCCGAATATCTTTATCCCGACCCAGAAGGCGACGAATGGCGGGATGAGTGCTCCACCGATCCCGATCAGCGCAACCCAAAAGATTGTGTCACCGCCAAGTGCCGAAATAACCTTGGTTCAGCAGATACCTGACCTGAAGTCTTTCGTCATGAGCGACCAGGAGGAGGCGGTGGCTGCGGGTCATCACCTCTTGTCTTGGTCAGGGTCACTTTCGGTTACCTCCGCCCGCAGGATAGCTTTGATCCAGACGGCGGCGGCAACCGCCATTACCAATGCGACAACGAGCCCAATTAGATCGCTCATAATGTCGGCCACGTCGGCGATCTGGTCAAAAAAGACATAGCCAAGCCCGACATAGATCGTGACCCAAAAGACCTCACCCAGAACATCGCCGACTGTGAAACGGCCCCAAGACAGGCCCGTCGCGCCGGCGATGAAATTCACCCAAGGGCCAAGGGGTGCAACGGCCCATGTGGAGAGAAAAACACCAAGACTGCCGCGCCTGTCGATCAGTTTGTGTGCCCGGTCCAGCACAGCAGCGCGGCTTGGTGCGCGTTCCAGCCGCGTTGTGAGCTGCGACCCCCAGATACGCCCAATCAAGTAGCCCGCCTGATCCCCAAGCACAGCCCCAAGGAATGCCGCAGTTACGACATGCCAGACCGTCAGATCGCCCGACGCAATGAAGGCACCACCCGTCAACATCATCAAAGACGTTGGGATCGGAATGGCGAGGCAGGACATAAAGGCCGATGCGAAAATCACATAAACGCCGTACTGCGACACCATCTCGAAAATTGTCTCAGTCATTTACGCGGCCGATATCTGAACGCAGCGATCGCGGCTTGCGCTTCTTCAATGACCTGGTGGGTCGGCACGCCTCGGTAGATTGCAAGCTGCGTCAGGCTCATTGGGCCGTCGGGTGGCGGACGCGGCGCATCGATAGCTTCAAGGATGATCTCTGGCG
>JAPKCR010000702.1 GCA_026421135.1 Sulfitobacter sp.
TTAATAATACCTCGCCCGGGTTGCATTCTGGCAACCGCACCAAATTGGGTGGCTAGCCCTTCCCACATACTCTCGGGTATTTCCAAGCCAGAGAAGTTAGGTTTTGTAGGGGTCCAAGCAGGCCCGCAGCCCATCGCCTAGGAAGTTAAATGCCAAGACCACCACGACGATCGGTAGCATCGGGATGGCGGTCCACCAGTAGATTTCAATGCTTGCCAGATTTTGCGCATCGTTCAGCATGACGCCCCAACTGACAGCTGGCGCGCGCAGTCCGAGGCCCAAGAAGCTGAGGGCCGTTTCACCAAGGATCATTGCAGGGATGGACAGGGTCGCGCTGGCGATCAGGTGCGACATGAAATTTGGTAGCAAATGTTTCCGAATTACGCGCGAAGGCGAAGCCCCCATCATTTCGGCCGCTTTCACATATTCTTCTTCGCGCAGGCTCAGGAACTTAGAGCGGACTGCGCGTGCAAGGCCGGGCCAATCTAAAATGCCTAGAATAATCGAAATGATAAAGAAGACCGAGACCGGACCCCAATTGGACGGCACAGCTGCTGAAAGGGCAAGCCAGAGCGGAAGCTCGGGGAGCGAGCGCAGAACTTCGATCATGCGGTTGACGATCCAGTCAGTCTTGCCGCCAAAATACCCCGCCAGCGATCCAAAGAAGATTCCGAGCACGAATGAAACGGTGATCCCGATCAGGCCAACGGTGAGGGACAGTTGTGCCCCGAACAAAATACGGCTGAACACATCGCGCCCCAAACGATCAGACCCCCACAGGAACACGGTCGCCCCTTCGGGCGCACAGAACAGGTGGGTGTCAGAGGGGATCAGCGCGAAGATATGGTAGGTTTCGCCTTTGCAGAAAAACTCAAGCTGGCGGGGCTTGGTTTCGTCCGTCTCGAAGACCCAGCGAAAGTTGACCAGATCAGCGGTGCCGGTCGTTTCATAGACGTAAGGGCCGATGAAGTTGCCTTCGTGCCAGAAATTGATGCTTTGGGGTGGGGAATACAGATGTTCGGCATTGCGTTCGTTTGGGGTGTAAGGCGCAATGAAACCGGCAATCGGCAGGATCAAATAGCAAAAGGCCAAGAACAGCCCCGAGACCAGCGCCAGTTTGTGGCGCCGGAATTTGCGCCACATCAGCCGTGCGACTGAGGCATCCATATCCGAGCGTTCAAGCGCAGTGAAATCAACAACATCCGTCCAAGGCGTTGTGTCGATAAAGCGGTTATCCGGTTGCGTTCCCATTATCCACGCGCCCCATAACGAATGCGCGGATCAAGCAGGACCAGCAACATGTCAGAGATCATCGTCCCAATTAGCGTCAGCAGGGCCACGAACATCAGAATAAATGCTGCGAGGAACTGGTCTTGGGATTTAAGCGCGATGAGCAGCGACGGGCCGATGGTTTGCAGACCAAGCACAACAGATACCAGAACCGAGCCTGAGATCATCGCGGGCAACAGATTGCCAATGTCGGCAACAAACGGGTTGAACGCCATGCGCAGCGGATATTTGGTGAGAAGTCGGGCAGGGCCCAGCCCCTTGGCCTTGGCCGTATCGACATAGGGTTTGCCCAATTCGTCCAGCATGTTTGCGCGCAACCGCTGCATCATTGCGGCAGCGCCGGCAGTACCGATTACAAAGGTCGGGACGATCAGATGCAGCAGGATCGACTGGACCTTGGCCCAAGACATCGGTTCGCCTTCCAACTCGGGGGCCATAAGCCCACCGATGGGCAGGTCGAAATAACGATGCCCGTAGTAGAAAAGGATCAATGCTAGCAGAAAGTTGGGCGTGGCAAGCCCCAAATAGCCTATAAACCCTGCGGTGTAATCGACCCATGTTTCAGACTTGGCCGCTGCCAAGACGCCCAAGGGCAAGGCGATGAGATATACAAACAAGACGGCTGCAAGATTGACCAACACAGTCATCCACAGCGCATCGCCCACGATTTCACCGACTGGGCGGTCAAATTCAAAGGACCAGCCAAAATTTCCTTGTACCAGCCCGGCGTATCCCTGCGGACCGGGGGCCGCACCTGCCCAGATCAAGTATTGCTTCCAGATTGGCTGATCGAGAGAGTATTCCTTGCGCAGAAATTCGGCCTTAGCGACACCTTCGGCCTGACCGGTAGCGCGCAGCTCGG
>JAPKCR010000077.1 GCA_026421135.1 Sulfitobacter sp.
ATTTACTTCGCAAGTAAATAGCTCCGAGATCTCATGCAGAGCATCAGAATTAATTAATGTGAACTAACCTCTAACAGGCAGTTAAAGCGTTGGTGCGCGGCGCAAATTTTCTTAACTTTTGCGACCTGTAGATTCCTATCTACCCTTGACGCTGATAGGGAAATTTACATCTATCCCAATGCCTTGCACCGAGTTCTTATTCCACCACATTAGGATTCACGAAGATGAACGAGCGATAACCTCGTACCCGCGCTCTTCGGGCTCATCATCGATCAATTCCTGTGGAAACCCATCGGCGAGTATTTTCAGGCCCGTTGCGTCCTCTAGGCGCTCGATTATCCGGTCAGATTGCGCGCGCTCGCCATAGCGTTTTTGCCCATCTGTCATGATGTCAATGATCAGCGGAGACACTTCCAACGGAACCGAGTAGTCATCTGCAAGCTTTTGAAAAAGCCCGATATCTTTTTGGATCAGGTCCATGGTGAAATTCACATCGCGCGACCCCGACAGGATAAGTTGGCTTTCAGTCTCGTGAACAAAGGACGTCCCGGAAGACATTGAAATCGCCTGATAAGTTGTCGCCAAGTCCATGCCGGCGGCTTTCATCACTGTCATCGCCTCGCACACCGAAATCAGATTCACAGTTGCCAGGTAATTCGTCATCACCTTAAGCACCGATGCTGTGCCAAGATCACCGGTATGCAACACACGCCGCCCCATTAGCGTCAGAAGTGGCAAGATGCGGTCAAACGTCGGCCGGTCACAGGCTGCGAATATGCTGATGTTGCCAGTATCGGCGCGGTGACAGCCCCCCGAGACAGGACAATCAACCGCAGAGCCGCCTGCCTCAATCACTGCGGCCCCAAGGCGCTTGATTTCGGCAGCGTCAGTCGTCGACATCTCCATCCAGATCTTTCCGGGGCCGACGTGCGGAAGCATTTCAGCCATCACAGCCGCCGATGCCGCGGGGCTGGGCAGACAGGTGATCACCACATCACAGGTCTGCATCAGACTGGCGGGTGATTTGCCATCTGTGGCCCCAGCCGCCACCTTTGCCGCCACGAAATCAGCATTCAGATCATGTACGTAAAGATTGACACCATTGCGCAGCAGACTGCCTGACAACTTGCCGCCCACATTGCCCAAACCGATAAAACCAACCTTCATGCGCCCGCTCCCTATTAAAGTTAATGATAGGTGAACCGCCGTAACCACGACCGGTCGCGCCTGTTTGCGACACCTATACTGTCGACAGCGCAAAGGTGCGGATCTGCACAGAATTGGTTCGCGCGTGTGATATTGCGGGATCACGCGCACGTTCCTATCTTAATTCCAACCCATAATAGGAGAGCGACAATGTCCCTCAGACCCACACTTGAGACCCGCGCTGCAGTTCCCACCCTAGAGGGCGCTGGCGTCAAATTGCACCGTGCATTCGGCTTTCAAGACCCAAGCGAACTAGACCCTTTCCTGCTGTTCGACGACTTTCGCAATGAACGCCCGCAGGATTTTGAGAGGGGTTTTCCGTGGCATCCGCACCGCGGGATTGAAACTATTACCTATGTTCTGGCCGGTACGGTGGATCACGGCGACTCGCTGGGCAATGTCGGTACGCTGGGCGCAGGCGATGTACAGTGGATGACCGCAGGGTCGGGCATTCTGCATCAGGAAATGCCGCACGGCAATGCGCGTGGCCAGATGCACGGGTTTCAGCTTTGGGGCAACTTGCCATCCTCGCAAAAGATGACGGCACCGCGCTATCAGGATGTCACTGCCAGGGATATTCCAGTGATCACAGATGACGATGGTACCATTGTAAAAGTCATTACCGGTGAATTCTGGGGCAAAGCCGGCCCGGTGGATGGCATTGCTGCCGATCCGCAGTATCTGGATATATTCGTGCCCGCCGGTGTCAAAAAGACCTTTGCGATCGACACCTACCGTCGTGCTTTTGCATATATCTTTGAGGGGGCCGCTGCCTTTGCGGACGCGTCCAAGCCCTCTGGTGTACTGCTTGAAAAAGAGATTGCCGGAGAAGAGGTGAATATCCGCGATCTAAGCGGAGACCGGACGCTGATCCGATTTGGCACAGGCGACGAAGTTACGTTGCAAGCAGGGCCAGAGGGGGTGCGGTTTTTGCTGATCTCGGGTGCACCGATCGACGAACCCGTCGCTTGGCACGGGCCCATCGTGATGAACACGCAGGCTGAGCTGCGTCAGGCGATGCGTGACTTGAACAATGGCACGTTCATCAAAGCTGCCCATTAAATCAATGGGGCATGGGCAGTGCTGCCCTGCCCCGACACCACCGATTTGCGCACCATATCCCAGTATTGCGCAATGACCTGATCCAGCGACAACCGACCACCGGCACGGAACCACGTATTCACGCCTGTCAGCATCGCGATCACTGCAAGTGTCGCAATCTTGGTATCGGCAATGGCAAAATCGCCCGTGTCAGCACCGCTTTGCAGAATCCCTTCAAGACGGTCTTCGTACCTGCGGCGCAATGCTTCGACCGTGCTGAAATTCTCGGGCGTCAGGTTGCGCAATTCCATGTAGGAAATGAAAACCTCCTCCGGGCGGTCTGCGTGGAACCGGATGTGGAATTCCACAAAATCGCGCAGTCGGTCGATGGGCGCAAGAGTAGTGTCATCCGCCGATGCGTCCAAGAGTTCTTCCATATGGGTGCAAAGCAGGTTGAAAAGCAGCGTCTGCTTGTCGGGGGTATAGTTATACAGCGCCCCTGCCTGCACGCCCACCTCGCTGGCAAGGGCACGCATGGACACGGCCGCATACCCACTTTTGGCGAACAGACGCAGCGCTGCTTCGCGGATTTTGGGTCCGGTAATGTCTGAATGTGATCCGGTCGTGCGTGCCATGGACAAACGCTAATTGAACAACCGTTCAAAGGCAAACCCCGCTTGCACGAAATGCGTTGCTGGTGCATGAATCGACCCCATGAATAATCGCGCCCTTTCCGGCCTTTGCGCCATTGCCATGTTGCTGCCTGCTGCCTGCACGCAGTTTCCGGCCCTCGATAGCCGTGCAACGCCTGAAATGCAGGCCGCCGATTATCCCGCGCTTGTGCCTGTTGACCCGCTTTTAGCGCAGGCAACAGCCGGCCAGGTAAACACCACCCAGACCGAACAGGCTCTGGATGCGCGCGTTGCCAGATTACAGGCACGTGCAGCCGGGTTGCGCGGCTCTGTTTTGACTGGAGCCGAAAAGCAGCGGTTGGCTCAGGGTCTGAGATAAGCAATTTTGCAATTGGTTGCGTTGCACGCAGGGTTTGAACCCGATACATCGCGGCCATATAATAATTTTGTCGCGCCCGCGCCCCATCTTAAAGGAACTGCACATGTCACAGCCGCTTCAGTCTGGGCCACTTCGTCTTGGAATTGCTGGATTGGGAACGGTGGGTGTTGGCGTCGTGCGCATCATCCGCAAACAGGCGGATCTGCTTGAGGCACGCACAGGACGCGCGATCACCATTTCGGCCGTTTCTGCCCGCAGTAAGGACAAAGATCGCAGTGTGAACCTGTCAGGCTATGCATGGGAAGACGATCCTGTCGCATTGGCCAAGCGTGATGATGTTGATGTGTTCGTCGAATTGATCGGTGGCGACGAAGGTCCGGCCAAGGACGCAACAGAGGCTGCGTTGGCGGCGGGCAAGGATGTCGTGACCGCGAACAAGGCGATGCTGGCCATTCACGGACAAGCATTGGCCGAACAGGCCGAGGCGGCTGGGCGGCATATCCGCTATGAGGCGGCGGTCGCGGGTGGCATTCCAGTGATCAAAGTCTTGAACGAGGCGTTGGCCGGAAACCAGATCACCCGCGTGATGGGCGTCATGAACGGATCGTGCAACTATATCCTGACCCGCATGGAAGACGCGGGCCTGCCCTATGCGGACGTATTCGCCGAGGCTGACGGGCTTGGCTATCTTGAGGCTGATCCAGCATTGGATGTGGGTGGCATTGATGCGGCGCATAAACTGGCGATCCTGTCGTCGATCGCATTCGGGTCACGCGTCGATTTCAACGGCATTGAACTTGAGGGCATCGAACGGGTCAGCATCGAAGACATCCGTGCTGCCGCAGGAATGGGGTACAAGATCAAGTTGCTGGGTGTCGCGCAGATGACCGGTCGCGGGCTTGAACAGCGCATGCAGCCCTGCCTTGTGCCTGATTCATCGCCTTTGGGACAGCTGTCTGGCGGCACAAATATGATTGTGCTCGAGGGCGACGCCGTTGGTCAGATCGTACTGCGTGGCCCCGGTGCGGGCGAAGGCCCGACCGCCAGCGCTGTCCTGTCTGACATTTGCGATCTTGCCCGCGGATGGCAGGGACCGGTGTTCGGTCAAAAGGCCAGCACGCTCGCGAATGCCACATCGGCCACGTCACAGGCCCCGGCGGCGTTTTATCTGCGCATGGCGCTGCTGGATAAGCCCGGTGCGTTGGCGAAAGTCGCGACCGTTTTGGGCGAGGCAGGGATCAGCATTGACCGGATGCGCCAAACCGAACACCATACGGAACACGCACCAGTTTTGATCGTAACGCATAAAACAACCCGCAAGGCGCTTGACGATGCATTGACCGCGATGGCGGGCACAGGCGTTCTGGCCAGTGATCCCGTCGCTTTGCGGATCGAAGACCTTTGACGCCATTTCAGGCAAACTGATATTCAAAAAGGAACGCTAATATGACCTCTTCTGCTGAATTCAAAGACCGCATGTTGTCACTGGGCCTTGCCCGCGTATCCGAAGCTGCTGCATTGGCGTCGGCCAAGCTTATTGGACGCGGCGACGAAAAAGCAGCAGATCAGGCGGCTGTGAACGCCATGCGCGAACAGCTGAACCTGCTTGATATTGCGGGTGTCGTGGTCATCGGCGAAGGCGAACGCGACGAAGCGCCGATGTTGTACATCGGAGAGGAAGTCGGCACCGGCAACGGCCCCGGTGTTGATATTGCGCTGGACCCATTGGAAGGCACCACGCTGACCGCGAAAGACATGCCGAACGCGCTGACCGTCATTGCAATGGGCCCGCGCGGATCCATGCTGCACGCGCCGGATGTGTATATGGATAAGCTGGCCATCGGGCCGGGCTTTGCGACGGGGGTCGTCACATTGGACATGTCTCCGGTTGAACGCGTGCAAGCCTTTGCCACGGCTAAGGGCTGCGCCCCGCAGGACATAACCGTGTGTATCCTTGAACGCCCCCGCCACGAGGAAATGATTGGTCAGGTCCGTGAAACCGGTGCGGCGATCCGCTTGATCACCGATGGCGACGTGGCGGGCGTGATGCATTGTGCCGAACCCGGCACAGGCATCGACATGTACATGGGATCGGGCGGTGCGCCCGAGGGCGTGCTGGCCGCAGCCGCTTTGAAATGCATGGGCGGGCAGATATATGGCCGCCTGCTGTTCCGCAACGATGATGAACGTGGGCGCGCCGACAAGGCCGGGATTACCGATCTTGATCGCATCTATTCACGCGACGAGATGGTCACCCAAGACGTGATCTTTGCCGCGACGGGCGTTACTGGCGGCACGCTGTTGCCCGGCGTCAAGCGCGAGCCGGGCTGGCTGACAACCGAAACACTGATCATGCGGTCGAAATCCGGCTCGGTGCGGCGGATCAATTATCGCACGCCGGCAAACCAGCACTAAGCAGACCAAGCGCAGTGAACCCAGCGTGGGTGATGACGAATAACGGAACGAGGGATGCATGAGCTTTTTAGGTGTTGATGTGTCCCTGACCGGGCGCAAATGGGTCGGACCCGGTGTCGAAATTGAACGCGCCACCGAGGTTTTGCTGCAGCAAACCGCCATGCCGCAAGCCTTGTGCCAGGTGCTGGCCCGGCGTGACGTCAGCGCTGCCGACGCCGAACAGTTCCTTGCCCCGTCCTTGCGCGACTTGCTGCCTGACCCCCGATCGTTGCGAGACATGGAAAAAGCTGCGGCGCGTTTTTTGGCTGCTGTCAAAGCCCGCCAACGCATCGCCGTGTTTGCCGACTATGATGTCGACGGAGGCAGCTCCGCCGCCCTATTGCTGGTCTGGCTGCGTGACATGGGCTGTCAGGCGACGCTTTATGTGCCTGACCGTATCGACGAAGGGTACGGCCCCAATGACGAAGCCATGGCCGCGCTGGCAGCCAAGCATGACCTGATTATCTGCGTCGACTGTGGAACGCTGTCCCACGGGCCGATTGCAGCGGCTGTGGGCGCTGACGTTATTGTTTTGGATCACCACCTAGGCGGCGAAACCTTGCCGGATGCTGTCGCTGTCGTGAACCCCAACCGACAGGACGAAGACGGCGCGCTGGCCCATCTTTGCGCCGCTGGCGTCGTCTTTCTGATGCTGGTCGAGGCAGGCCGCCAATTGCGCGAGGCTGGCACAGGCGGGCCCGATCTGATGACGTTGCTTGATCTGGTCGCCCTTGCCACCGTCGCCGACGTGGCCCCGCTGATCGGTGTGAACCGCGCCTTTGTCCGTCAGGGCTTGCGCGTGATGGCGCGACGCGATCGCGTCGGCTTGGCTGCCCTTGCCGATATTGCACGCATGGACACCGCCCCTGCCTCCTATCATCTGGGGTTTCTTCTGGGCCCACGCATTAACGCGGGCGGGCGCATCGGGCAGGCCGACTTGGGCGCACGTCTGCTGTCTACGAGCGACCCTCACGAGGCCGCCGCTTTGGCTGAGCGGCTCGATACTTTGAATACCGAGCGCCGCGACGTAGAGAACGCCGTGCGTGCAGTCGCGCTGGATCAGGCCGAGGCCCGCGGCTTTGACGCGCCGCTGGTCTGGGCATCGGGCGCTGGCTGGCATCCGGGCGTGGTGGGAATCGTTGCGTCGCGCCTCAAGGAAGCGTCAAACCGTCCGTCGGTCGTAATCGGGTTCGAAAATGGCATAGGCAAAGGATCGGGGCGGTCGGTTTCTGGCATTGATTTGGGCGCGCCTATCCAACGGCTGGCCGCCGAAGGGTTGCTGATAAAGGGCGGTGGCCACAAGATGGCCGCTGGCCTGACAGTGGCCGAAGACAAGCTGGACGCCGCCATGGCGCGGTTGGCCGAGCTGTTGGAAAAACAGGGTGCCCATCTGGCCGGTGCCGCCGACCTGCGCCTTGATGGAATGCTTATGCCCGCCGCCGCCACTGTCGAACTGGCCGAATTGATCGAACAGGCTGGCCCTTTTGGTGCCGGTGCCCCAGCCCCGCGATATGTGTTTGCGGATATGCAGATTCGATTTGCCAAACGCGTTGGCGAAAGCCACCTGAAAATCAGCTTTGGCGACGGCGGGGGTGGTGCTGGCGTCAAGCTTGATGCTATCGCCTTTGGCGCATTCGATGGCCCCCTTGGCCCAGCGCTTGAGAACCACGGTGGCGCACGATTTCACCTAGCAGGCCGTCTGGACATCAATAGCTGGCGTGGACGGCAATCGGTACAACTTCGACTGGAAGATGCGGCCCCCGCGTAAAAGTTTTTCGAATTATGGCAATTTTCACTTGCGCCCTTTCGCTCGATTGCCTAATGAACCGCTCACAAGCTAAGTGGCCCGTTCGTCTATCGGTTAGGACGTCAGGTTTTCAACCTGAAAAGAGGGGTTCGACTCCCCTACGGGCTGCCACTTGTTTACTTAAGCCCTTATTTATTGACTTTCTCAGGAACGGCCCACAGTTTTGGGTACAATCTTGGGTACAAAAGGGTGCTAGGTCATGGCAAGTTACCTCATGAAGCGCGGCGATACTTGGTATGTAAAAGTCTCAATTCCCAAAGACGTTCAATATGCTTTCGGTGGTAATCGCGCCTTCAAAAGATCACTAAAGACCTCTGACAAATACATAGCAAACGCTCTCTCAGCGCCTCTCGTGGTTCAGTTCAAGGCAGAGATTAAGAAGGTACGAGCCAACCCCACAGCGTTCCGCAGGGACACC
>JAPKCR010000703.1 GCA_026421135.1 Sulfitobacter sp.
ATTCTGGTTTACACGTCGGGTACCACAGGCAAACCAAAGGGCGCTATGATCAGTCATGGCAACCTGATGTATTCCGTCTCTGCTGGACTGCGTGATGGACCGGTTTTTGACACCGATGATCAGCTTTGCTTTTTGCCGCTCTGCCATATTCTGGAGCGCGTGTTTTCGGTCAACGCGCCTATCGCGGCGGCCTCGACCATCAACTTTGCCGAAAGCCCTGAAACGATCTTTGACAACTTGCAAGAGGTCAGCCCGCAGACGTTTGTCGCTGTGCCGCGCTTGTGGGAAAAGATCTATTCACAAGTTGCTTTGCGTGTCGGTGATGCGACGGGGATCCAAAAATGGGCCTACGCCCAAGCCCTTAAAGCGGGTGGCGCACGTGCAGATTGTCTGGCCGAAAACAGACCCGTTCCCCTTAGCACCAACTTGGCTTGCCGCTTCTGGGATGTTGCTTTGTTGCAAAACCTGCGGCGTATGATCGGGATGGATCGACTGCGTCGGGGTGGCTCTGGTGCGGCACCGATCTCACCTGATTTGCTGAAATGGTATCAGTCTATTGGTGTGCCCGTGCTTGAGGGTTACGGCATGACAGAAAGTTCTGGCGTCATCTCTATCAACAGTGCTGACACCAATAAAATCGGCACAGTAGGCGCGGCCCTGCCCGGGGCGCAAATCCGCGTCTCGCTAGAGGGCGAAATTCAATACAAGGCGGGTAACGTCTTTCAAGGGTATTGGAAAAACCCGGAAAAGACCGCTGAAACCATGACAAGCGACGGCTGGTTGCGCACGGGCGATATGGGCATGGTGGACAATCAGGGATTCCTAACGATCACTGGACGTCTCAAAGACATCATCATCACGGCTGGCGGTAAAAACATTACGCCTGCTGAGATCGAGAATAAACTCAAGTTCTCGCCCTATATTTCTGACGTTGTGGTGATCGGGGACAAACGCAAATTCCTGACCTGTCTGGTTATGATTGATCAGGAAAATATCGAAAAGTTTGCCCAAGATCGGCGGGTGCCGTTTTCAAACTACGCATCGCTGTGTGCCGCACCCGAGGTGCAAGAATTGATCCGTGAAAAGGTCGATGACGTGAATAAGGATTTCGCGCGGGTTGAGCAGATCAAGGATTTCCGCTTGATAAACGTATTGCTCACAGCGGACGACGACGAATTAACGCCAACCATGAAGCTCAAACGCAGCTTTGTGGAGACCAAACATGGAGAACTGATCAGCCAGATGTATTGACATCACCGGGCGGAACTTTTCACATGCAAATATAAAAGGGAGAAGACCATTGAAAAACCTAACAACCAAATTGGCGACGGCTGCCGTTGCAGCCACCATGGCCGCAGTGCCTGCTTACGCGGAACAAGGGATCACCGACACCGAAATCCTGATCGGGTCCAACAATGACCTGTCCGGTCCTTTCGCCGCTTTCGGCGCGCCTGCGACCAAAGCCGCACAGCTGGTGTTTGATGAAGTTAACGATGCGGGTGGCATTCATGGCCGCAAGATCCGCTTCATCGTTGAGGATCACGCCTACCAGATGCCAAAAGCCATCCAAGGCATGAACAAGCTGGTCAACGGCGACAAGGTTTTTGCGATGCTGCTGTCTTTGGGCACGCCCATGAACATTGCGGCCTTCAAACTGCAAGACGCCAAGAACGTTCCGAACGTATCGCCGCTGTCCGCTGCGCGTCAAATGGCTGAGCCGTTCTCGCCGCTGCATTACGCAGGCACCGCGACGTACTATGAACAAATTCGCGTCGGTGTGACCTACCTGGCCGAGCAAAAAGACGTCAGCAACGTCTGCGCCATGTATTTGCCGACCGACTTTGGCAAAGACATCAGAGAAGGTGCTGAATCCATCTCTGCGGAAACTGAAGGGTTGAACTTTGTTACCGAGACGACGCACAAGCCCGACGATGCAGATTTTGTAGGCGCGCTGCAAAAGCTGAACGCCGAGGGTTGTGAAATCGTAGCATTGGCTTTGGGTGTTCGTCAGGCAATCACCGTTTCGGGCACAGCTAAGAAGCTGGGCATGACAAACATGTCGTTCCTGAATTCCTCTGCGGGTTTCCACACTGTCATGGCAAAAGTGCCGGGTGGCGTGACCGAAGGTATGTATGCGGCCTCCGGTTGGG
>JAPKCR010000704.1 GCA_026421135.1 Sulfitobacter sp.
TGTGTGGATAAAACTGTGGATAAATTTGCCGAATAGAGAAAAGGGACACTATGAATGACAGGCCTATCCGACACTCACATTTCAGCACTTCATGCAGCGGCTACAGAGATTCCGGGATGGGTGCCACGAGAAGCGCGTCACTATTTGTCGCATGTGGAAATGGGGCGCCCGATCCGCGCGCTGGCACGATCCGCAAATTGCCATGCCTCCACCATCTTGCGCCAAATCCGCAAGCTTGAAACCCAAAGAGATGACCCGCTGATTGACGACGCTTTGGAAACACTGGGCCGCGTGAGTCGCGGTAAATCGCCCAAGAACATGGAAAGGCCAAAGATGACCCAGCCCGAAGACCCCAAGATGCCAGATGATGAAACCCTGACATCCGAGGCGCGCCGGATTTTGCGCAGGTTGTGCGAAACCGGTGCCATGCTGGCCGTGGCCGCCGAGATGGAAAAGGCCGTGGTTGTGCGCGACGGGGCAGGCGGGTCAAGCACCCGCACCGCCGTAGTTGACCGACCAATCGCACAAGCAATGGCGCTAAAGGGCTGGATCGCCACCAATACCAGCGGGCGCATTACTCGATATTTCATTACAGCGGCGGGTCGTACGGCCTTGGAGCAAATGTTGCAGCAGGAAAAACTCCATAGCCCACAAGGTTTTGCTGATGCGCAGTCGGAATTCACCTCTCAAGAAGGTGAGGGCGTAAAC
The DNA here is from genome assembly GCA_026421135.1 of Sulfitobacter sp. Taxonomy (GTDB): domain Bacteria; phylum Pseudomonadota; class Alphaproteobacteria; order Rhodobacterales; family Rhodobacteraceae; genus Sulfitobacter. The sequence goes on from JAPKCR010000704.1 coordinate 709, forward strand.
CAGAGCACATCGCGCCGCGCCCGATACACCCTTGCGGAAAGCCCGTTAGCGGCTTTAGCGCGTCGGCGTGATAAGGACGGGTCGAATTTTTTGACAGACCGGTTGGTTCAGGCGGGGGAAAGGCTGCGGGAAGATTTTGAACTGGCGCAGATGGGCGAAAAGACAACACAGAACTGGGACAGGTTCCTGACGCCGGGTGGCGACGCTGCAGCGGGCAGCTTCACCGGCAGCGCCCCATCGGCGGCGCGGGCGCGGGTCAGTTCGGCATTGGCGGATCTGGGGCCCGGTCTGTCGGACGTGGTATTGCGCTGTTGCTGCTATCTGGAAGGGTTGGAGACAACCGAAAAACGGCTGGGCTGGTCCGCTCGCTCGGGCAAAATTGTTTTGCGGATAGCTCTGATGCGACTGCGCAAACATTATGACGAAACATTGGGACCGGGCAGCGCCATGATCGGATGATCGATCGGCAAAACCACGGGGGATAAGGCGCGGCGTTGGGCCGCCGCGCCTATGGCTCATTCGGCGGCAGTAGATTGTTCGATTTGGCCCAGCCCGACCCGGCGCAAGAACGCCTCGAGTTGCTGGCGCGCTACATCAGCAGGGTCAACCGCGCCGCCTGCATCCGCAAATGTCATCTGCAAAACGGTGCCCTGATCGCCATTTCGTGCGTTGCGAGGGCGCCAATCGGCATCCAGATGATCCGCCATGTGGATCTGATCAACGATCTTTCCATCGGTCACAAGACGGATGACCGGGTGGATAAAGGCGTCCGGTTCTTTACCAAACACGTTGTTCTGGCGTTTCACATGGAGGGAATCACCACCAAAGTCACCATATTCAAGCGTTACCTGCAAAAAGCTGCCTGTCGCAAAGGGGGCGTTTTTTGTCCAAGACACAGGCATATCCTGGTAGGTCTTGCCTGCCTGTGGTCCGTCCAGCAAGATCACATCAGCCATAAAGCCTGGCTGCAGAAATATCCCCGACGCTGTGCTGATCCGGTCAATAATTGTATCGCGCAGCTCAGGCTCTGACAGGGCGGTTGTGATAGTAGGATAATCCGTACCCTGAACCCGCGCGGTGATCAGCTCGGCCAGACTTTTTACATTGTGTCGAAAGCCGTGGATGAAGCCGGACATCGTTTTCTTGTAGTCACAAGACTGCATAATGGTGCCCGCAAAGAACAAGCCTTTGATGTTCTCGCTTTCCCATTCGCCAGTCATGACAGGGAATTTATCGAAATGGCGCAAGGCGGGCTGGATGTCTGGCGAGAAAATCGAATTGTCGAACTGAAATCCGGTGCAGGCGATGACATGGTCATAGGTCAGCACGATCTCATGACCTTCGGCCGCCGTCATTTCGGCGCGCACGGTCTAAATGTCGTTTTCCTTTGTGATCTCGGTCGCCTTGGCATCAATCACCGCGTTTTGTGATTTCAGC
>JAPKCR010000705.1 GCA_026421135.1 Sulfitobacter sp.
CTTTGGCCGGAATCACCGTGAAAAGCCGACTCGCTTCTATAGATCCGGTGGAATCAGCCCCAGCCATTATAAATGATGCACACGCAGCTGATCACCACAGACATCTTGCGCGATATCAACGACATGTTGGTGATGCGTTAGGTATATTGCCTGACCTGTCTGCCCGACCCGTTGCATCAAAGTGCAGGCTGCACGTGTGCGGTCTTCGTCAAAGGTTTCGAACACATCATCACAAAAGAATGGAAGGATACGACCATTCTGCGCCATCTGGTCATAAGCAGCTGCCCGCAATGCCAGATACAGCTGAAACCGTGTGCCCTTGGACATATCGGCCGCCTCTTTCAACGTCATGTCAGAGGTCTGTACCGCCTGCAGAATGTCGCCGCCTGACGTAGGTACGGTCTTCAACTGCCCATAGGCACCGTTGGTCAGATCCTGAAATGCCTGTTCGGTGGCCGCCAGCATTCCGCTTCTATGGGCATCGCGATACCTGCGGATGGCCTCTTCGGCCAGAACATGTCCAAACCGTCCTTCAAGATAACGCAACGCGGCGTCTTCCAACTGGGCCTCAAGTGTCCGCTTTTGTGCCACAAGGGCCGCGACCGCATTGTCGGCCCCTACTGCATCAAGGGCAATCTGCGCACTGGTTCGTGCTTCGATGGCAGTTTCCAATGCTGCGTCACTGCGCGATAAATCCTGTGCCGTGGCATCCAGTTCCACCTGACAGGCTTGCGCGTTTCGATTGTTCAAAAGTGTTTCGGCCGCATCCCATGATTGGACGCCCAATACGGCACATAAGGACGCCAAGGTTTCCTGTGCCTTTTCCCGAAGCGCTATGGCATTTTTGGCAACGGTCGTTGCGGTGCGCAGCTCTTCAAGGGTCTGGGTCGGAATTGTCCGGTCGAATACAGATGCAACCAGCTGGACCTGATCGTCCAACACGGCGATCTGCTGTGCCGCCTCTTGCGCTGCTGCAGTATGGTGCGCGTGTCTTGCATCCAGATCCTTGCGTTGGCGCGCGGCCTCCTTCGCAGTGTCGATCTGCGCTTGATAAGAAGTATAGCGCTCTAGGGCTGTTTTGCCATTGTCATCTCCAAGCTTGATCGCATCCAACCCACGCTCGAAGTCGGTTATATTTGCGGACATAGTTTCAACCTGACGGGAAACTTTGCGGATCACCGCGCCCGCCTCTCTGATGTTGTGCAACGCGCGGATCCCGTCCCATGTCAGGGGGTCGGTTTTTAGCTCTGGTATATAGTGTGTCACGGCACCAACCCATTCGGCCCTTGCTGCCTCACTCGCGCTGCTAGCATTTTTCATCGCGACTTGACGGCGGTCCGCTTCGGCCTGTGCCGATCTCGCGCCGGTTTCTGCCTGCGCCAGGGCCTGCTTCCGGGCCAACTGCCCCGCCAGCTGCGCCTTTGCCAGTTTCATCAGCCCTGCCAATGATCCGTTATCGACATTCAGTATAGTGAACAGCTTGTCTTTCAGGCTTTGTGCATCGGCCCGCAACTCGCGCTGCGCAGCCTTCAAGGCGTCCAGCCTTGCCAGTACCTCGCGCGCGTCATGCGCATCTGTGACCCATTTCTGGAAATCGTCAGGGGAAAGCTCTTCGGGCAGGCCTTGCACTTGCAGACTGCATGCCAACTGGCCCTTGAACCTATCAACAGCGGCCATTGCGTCCGCATGTTGGGCAGCCGCTTGGGCATGTTCGTCACGGGCTTCAATCTCGCGGCGCTGTGCCTGACGGTATTCTGCGATCTCTTTGCTTTGTGTCGCGCGTAATCTGGTCCGTGCGTCATCAGTCTGCATGGCGGACTCGAAAGCATCGGCCGACGGTCCATCCAGTTTACGCCGATGTTCTTGCCACAAGCTGTCCCGTGTTTCTCGCGTGGCTACAGCGGTTTCATCATCAACCAGATCCGGCACCGATTGCGATAGTTTCACCTGTGTCTGCGCGTGCTGCCAGCGCGCCTGTGCCCCAGACAATTGGTGCGCCGTGGTTTTTGCGGCCTGTTCCGCCTGCGCTAAATCAACACTTAACTGGTGCGCCTGTGCAGGGGTCACAGTAAGTTCAGGCACGGTTTCAAAACTGACACCCGGTCGGGCCAACTTTCGCAAGGCCGCGTCTTTATTGTGCTGGGC
>JAPKCR010000078.1 GCA_026421135.1 Sulfitobacter sp.
TCATGAGGGCGCGCTGACAGGTAAGGTCGCTGACCCCATTTTGGGCAAGCAAGCCAAAGTTGACGCGTTAGAGGATATCACGACCCGGCTCGGGCTGGCTGAGGCTGATGTGCTGGCCGTCGGGGATGGTGCAAACGATCTGGGCATGCTGCACCGTGCGGGCATGGGCGTCGCGCTGCATGCAAAGCCCGCCGTTGCCGCGGAATGCGATGTTCGGATTAACTATGGCGACCTGACAGCGCTTCTGTATGTGCAAGGTTATGCGAAAAACGAATTCGTCACTTAGGCTGAAAGGTGCATGGGGCGCTGCCCCATACCCCGAGATTTCAAACCATCTGGAAATGGGGCAGCGGGTTTCTTATGCGAAAGTCTCTGCGGGTATCAGGCTGCCTGTGATAATACCGCGACGGTTTTCAATTGGCGCATTGCGGTACTTCAACGTCTCGGGGTGGTTGGGGTCGAGGACACCAAGTTTCACCAGAATCGACGCGATCGCGCAGTTGGAGGCGCGGGTAGTGCCACAAGATGCTTTGAGTGCAACGCCAAGTTTCTGTTCTGGCAGAATCGCGATAAAGAACCCTTCCGCGCCCGTCTTGATAGCGACTTTGCCGTTCATGGCGCGCATCAGGTTTGTGCAAGCGCGGGTTTCACCGGCAACCAATTCGGGATGCAAGCGCATTGCCTGATGTAGTCGTGCCTCGGCTGAGCCATCAGGGGCGGCCGCGAAATGGGCCATCGCGCGGGCCATGCCGTGCAGGGTGGTCGCAAAATTGGGCACGGAGCACCCGTCGATGCCGTAGCCGAATGCGCTGCGACCGGTGACATCTTCGAATGCCTCAAGGCATGCTTTTTGAACCGGGTGGTCGGGTTTTTCGTAATCAGCATGGCCGCCGATGTGTTTGTTTACCGTCAAAAACCCAGCGTGCTTGCCTGAACATTCGTGGTGAATTTGGCAGGGCTGTTCATAGGCGCGGATCAGGGCATCGCGTGCATCAATGTCACCGGGAACCGCTGCCCCGCACCGAAAGTCGCTGTCGGATAGCCCCATGTTATCCAGCCAATTCCCCACAATCCCTGTGTGCAAGGCAGCGGCCTGATGGGACGCACAGGCAAGGGCAAGATGTTGGGTGCCCAGCCCCATCGCATCAGCTGCGCCCGAACGCAGAAGCGGCAGAGCTTGGATCATCTTGGCAGAGGAGCGTGGAAGGATGACGGTGTCGGGATTTCCCCATGCGTGGACAATTTGCCCGCTGTCATCGCACACGACAGCATGGCCTGAGTGGACGCTTTCAAGGAAAGCTCCGCGCCAAATCTCTGCAAAGGGTGCTGGTTGGGTCATGTTTCATCCTTTTATTGGGCGATTTCCTGCCAATCAGGGTTTCGGAGGTCGCCTGTTTGGCGTTATTATGCTTGTTGTCGAGAGAAATACAGTTCCTTTAAAGAGCGCCTCCCGAAAGGCTGCCGGTGGAGTTGATGGAAATGTTGAGGATTATGGCGGCTGGAGGCCTAAGTAGATGATGAAGTTAAGAATAATTGGTTTGGCCGTAGCCCTTGCAGGGTTCGCTGCGGGCGGCGTGCTGGCGCAATCGCAAAGTACAAACCGGGTTGCTGCGGAAACCGATTGGAGCGTGTTCGTCGAAGATAATCCGACCGAATGCTGGGGCGTTTCAACGCCCAAGGAAATGGTGAACTCAAAGGATGGACGGGTTGTTGCCGTAAACCGTGGGCAAACGCTGCTAATGGTTTTCTATCGTCCAAGTGCGGGGGCCAAAGGTCAGGTCGCATTCACCGGTGGATATCCGTTCGCATCCGGGTCGACTGTAAACATGAACATTAGTGGCTCGAGTTTCGATCTGTTTACTGAAGGTGAGTGGGCGTGGCCTGCGACCGCAGATGATGACAACAAAATTATTGCAGCGATGAAGCGCGGAGCTGATGCCGTGCTGACGGGGCGTTCGGGTCGTGGAACACAGACCAAAGACACGTTTTCGCTGCTGGGCTTTACCGCAGCGGTTGAAGACGCTGCGAAACGCTGCGGCGGCTAAGTCAGCCAGCGGTATCCACTAAGGCCTCGCCAATGGCGGGGCCGTTCTCATTTCTAGCGACGGGAGTGCAGATTTTCTGCGACCCGACCCGATATCGCTCGGCCAAGCCTTGCCGCATAGGTGCGTTTCCTTTTGATCTGGGCGAGAATGCCTATATAGAGCGCTGAAACACCCACATCCCGGAGAATCCCCATGTCAGCGACCGCGCCGATCACCCAAGATGTTATGACCATTCCGCGCAAACTGCCGGAGGGGCCGATGAACATTGTCGGTTTGACGCGTGACGCGATGCGAGAAGTCTTGATTTCGCATGGCACGCCGGAAAAGCAGGCCAAGATGCGGGTGGGCCAGATTTGGCAGTGGATCTATCAATGGGGTACCCGTGATTTCGCGGACATGACCAACCTGTCCAAATCATTTCGCGCTGAACTTGCAGAGAAATTTGTGATCGGCGTCCCTGAGGTCGTGACCAAGCAAGTGTCGGAAGATGGGACACGCAAGTATCTGGTCCGCATCGCGGGCGGGCACGAGGTCGAGGTCGTGTATATTCCTGAAGAGGGTCGCGGTACGTTGTGTGTCAGCTCTCAGGTCGGGTGTACGTTGACCTGTTCGTTCTGCCACACGGGCACGCAGAAATTGGTACGCAATCTGACCGCAGCCGAGATTATTGGTCAGGTGATGATTGCGCGGGATGATTTGGGCGAATGGCCGGTACCGGGAACGATTACCGAAGCGCCACGTCTGTTGTCGAACATCGTTCTGATGGGCATGGGCGAGCCGCTTTATAACTTTGAGAACGTGCGAGACGCGATGAAGATCGCGATGGACCCCGAAGGGATCCAATTGTCCCGCCGCCGCATTACCTTGTCGACGTCGGGCGTCGTGCCAGAAATTGCACGCACAGCCCAGGAAATTGGCTGTCAGCTGGCCATTTCGTTCCATGCGACCACGGACGAGGTGCGCGACAAGCTAGTGCCGATTAACAAGCGTTGGAACATTGCCGAATTGGTCGAAGCGCTGCGGGCCTATCCAAAAGTCAGCAATTCAGAGCGTATTACCTTTGAATATGTGATGCTGGACGGGGTGAATGATAGCGATGCTGATGCGTATCGTTTGATAGAATTGATCCGAGGGATACCAGCTAAAATCAATTTGATCCCGTTCAATGAATGGCCTGGCGCGCCTTACAAGCGGTCATCCAACAACCGTATCCGCGCATTTTCAGAGATTGTTTACAAAGCCGGTTACGCATCCCCTGTTCGCAAACCGCGTGGCGAGGATATCATGGCGGCATGTGGCCAGCTGAAATCAGCGACTGAACGGGCGCGTAAATCGCGCAAGCAGATCGAAGCAGACGCAGGTCTGTAAGGGTTATCACCCATTCAAACGGAAGGTCTTGATCCACCCTGGCGCTGGGCGAATGCGTTAGGCAGTTGCCTTGGCCATCGTTTTTTTAATCAATTCAGCGGTAGAAAATTAAGGCAAAGCGGTCCTGAAATGACCTCTGGCTTGCCACAGTTCAGCGGAACTTAAGACATCATGCAAAAGGATATTGTTTCCATCGACAACACAATCAGGAGCAATATCCAATGTCTGTTATCATTAAGAATGACGCCTTCGTCACTGCCGAGGTTATGACCCTTGTCACCCGTGAACGTGAACGTGCCTTGTCTGTTCGCGAATGGAAGCACCGCTTGGCCGGCTATGGTTACAGCGTGCGTGATACGGAAAGTGGCCACGTACTTGAAACCCTTCCGCATCACGTTGAAGTATGTACCCTGCCAGCTGAACTGTGCGCTTGATCGACACCCGCTAGTCTTGTGAAATCACCTGCCAGGCAAAGCATCTCGTGCTGGTGCGGTTTCCCAAGTGTCAATTACGTGCATCGCTTCGTCAGCGGTCTCAACAAATTTAAACAGGCCGAGATCCTCGGCTGAGATGGTGCCAGCATCGGCCAGCGCTTCCCAGTTTACGATCTTTTCCCAGAACGCGCGCCCAAACAGCAAAAACGGTACACGCGACATGCGGCCGGTTTGAATAAGGGTCAACGCTTCGAATGTTTCATCCATGGTGCCAAAGCCCCCTGGAAAAACGCAAATCGCACGCGCCCGCATCAAAAAATGCATTTTGCGGATCGCGAAATAGTGGAAGTTAAAGCACAGCTCAGGCGTGACGTATGCGTTCGGGGCCTGTTCAAACGGAAGCACGATATTCAATCCGATGGATTGTCCGCCCGCGTCTACCGCACCACGGTTGCCTGCCTCCATCACGCCGGGGCCACCGCCGGTCACGATGACGTTTTCGCAGCCATCTGTTTCCATCGATTTCAGCGTCATAAGGCGCGCAAATTCACGTGCCTCGTCATAGAAGTGGGATAGATCGGCCAATGTTTTGGTCCGCGCCTTGTCTTTTTCAGCTGGTCTGGGGATTCGTGCGCCACCAAACAGCACGATCGTCGACGTAATGCCGTATGCATCCAGCCCCATCTCGGGCTTGAGAAGTTCCAGCTGTAATCTGACCGGACGCAAGGCGTCGTGGCCCATAAATTCCTGATCAGTGAACGCCAGACGATAAGCTGGCGCGCGAGTTTGTGGGGTGTCAGGGACATCTTTGGCCTTGGCGCTGTCGGCAACGGCATCGCGCAGGGGGTGGCGTTTGTGTTCGGTCATCAAATTCTCCGGTTTGATCTTTGTCGCTAACATGCCCGCGTTCTGCACAAATGACCACGGCAGCCGTTATGATTGCGCGCACAACGTGACGGGGGTATAGCCGTGCGCAACACCTGACCCCATATTCCGGAGCCAACCATATGTCTAATGCCCAACTCGAAACCGCAATCGAAGCCGCGTGGGATGCCCGCGACACGATATCTTCTGCCACCAAAGGTGAACAGCGTGACGCCATAGAAGCCACATTGGCCGCGTTAGACAGCGGTATACTGCGGGTTGCTGAAAAGCGCGAGAATGGCGATTGGCATGTGAACCAATGGGCGAAAAAGGCAGTCTTGCTGGGTTTCCGCATCAAGGACATGGAACATCAGTCAGGCGGCCCGCAAGGTGCAGGCTGGTGGGACAAAGTTGACAGCAAGTTCAAAGGCTGGGGCGACGAAGACTGGAAAACAGCCGGCTTCCGCGCTGTGCCTAACTGCGTTGTACGCAAATCTGCTTATATCGCGCCGGGCGTTGTGCTGATGCCGTCCTTTGTAAACATCGGTGCCTATGTCGACAGCGGCACGATGGTTGATACTTGGGCAACTGTTGGATCTTGCGCGCAGATCGGCAAGAACGTGCACCTGTCCGGCGGTGTGGGAATCGGTGGCGTGTTGGAACCCATGCAGGCGGGGCCGACAATTATTGAGGACAACTGCTTTATCGGGGCACGCTCCGAGGTCGTCGAAGGTTGTATCGTACGCGAAGGGTCTGTGCTGGGCATGGGCGTTTTCATCGGCCAATCCACCAAGATCCTTGACCGTGATACCGGAAAAGTAACTTACGGTGAGGTTCCTTCCGGGTCCGTCGTTGTAGCCGGGTCCATGCCATCAAAGAATGGTGTGAACCTGTACTGTGCCGTTATCGTAAAGCGCGTGGATGAGAAGACGCGTTCAAAGACGTCGATAAATGAGTTGCTGCGCGATTGATGGAACTTTTCACAGACACGTGAGTTAACTTTCCGAAGCGAGTATTTTTTTGGAGAGTTAATATGACAGGTCTTGGTTGGTTCGCTGCAATTATCGTTGGTGGTCTTGCAGGTTGGATTGCGGAAAAAATTATGAAATCCGACATGGGATTGATCATGAATATCATTCTCGGGATTATCGGTGCGCTGGTCGCCAATTTCCTGTTGGTCGCGATCGTCGGTTCGACACTGGGTGGCTGGATTGGCCAACTAATCGTCGGAATAATCGGTGCGTGTCTGCTGATTTGGGTAACACGTGTGGTGCGCGGTCGCTCCTGACCCTTTTCAGACGTTCAAGAACAATATAGGGCTGCCGCATCTTAATGTGGTGGCCCTTTTGCTATGTCTGAAGAAAAGAAAACAAAAAAACCGTCGCGACAGCAGGTTTATACGCTGCTTGTCGAGATCGGGCGCAAAGATGGTGACGGATTGCCGGAAAAGGCGACAGGTGCTGCCCTGATGTGCTTTGCCTCTGGCATAGACGAGGCCGAGGCGGTGCGCGAGACTGTGGCCATCCTGAAGCAAGCGGATACAAACCCGCTGGATGTGACCGGTTATGGCACATTGGCTGAACGCGAAGCCGAAGGTCATGAAATTGACGAAGAGGAACGTGCGCTGATGGCACGCGCTTTGGATGAAAATTCGGTCATTGTCGCCCAGATGACACCGTTTTTCGACTGATTAAGCTGCGCGACGGCTGGCCAATGTGATCGCTTCAAACCATTTCAATATAGAATGTGCAGGCTGGCCGTGTTCGGGCAGCTGATTCCGGTCAAACCCCGCTAGAACACTGCTGGCCATCTGAACGGGCTGGCGACGCAGACGACCGATATAGAGGCTTTCCGCTGGTGTACCGGCCGCCAACATTGTTTCGTGGGCAGGCAGCAGCAACTGCGAATAAGTGATCGTGGGCCCGCAAGTTTCTTGCAAGGCGGCAAACCCATTGACCAGATGGCGTGCGGGAATCAATACAGCTTCTTTGCTAAAAAGATACTCGACCTCTGGTCCATCGATTACCAGCCGCTGATCGGGGGCGACGATGATATCCTGCTGCAGCCCAAAGTAGGGGGCGCGCAAACGGATGGGCGCAAAGCTGCCGCGCGCCGGAACGGTTCGTGAAACGGTTTCGAGCACGGGCACAACGCCTGAATCCTGTGTCATCACAGTGTCGCCGCGCCTGAGAGTGGAAAGGGGTTTGAAGCCCCAAGGCGTGGCAAGCGGGGTTGATGGCAAGAGCGTCGGCATCGGTCCGATCGGTTCGATGCGGGTGGACAGCGCAGCAAAAATCACATCGGAGGAAAACGTCTGATCGCCCCGGCCCAACATCATATCGCGCAGGTCCTGTGTCGAAATCGGCTTGGGGTTGGGAACAGGGACCGTAACAACACGATTGCTTTCGGGTTGTTCCATCGCAAGACGGCCCCACTTCGCTGTGCTGTCCCACGAATAGGTGATGCGCAACACATCGTTTCGACCCCCATCCTTGTGCTGGATCGCAGCATGGGTGATGTCAGCGCCCTGGACCTGAACCAAGGCGATGCCGCCCCCCGGAATGGCCTGAAATGTCAAACTGCGAAGCCATGGAAATGTTGATTTATATCCCAGCAAAAGTTGCGGCCTGCCATCCGGGGCCTGCCGCGTTTCAAACATGATACTGCCGCTCGTCAGCAGGTCGCCTTCCTGGCTGCCGCAAACTGGGGCATTACGCTTGTCGGTGCCGATTCCTAGGGGAGAGAAGCGCCGGTCATCCTTGTCTGCCAATGCGATCCAAGTCATCGGTCAGGCCACCATGCCAGAGCACAGAATACCGGCTTCGTACCGCTTCAATGTCCGCCGAGCGGCCGGAGAATACCCGCGCCCGGTTTCAGGATCGATCTCTGGGAAGATCGCGCAAATTTCTGCGACAGTTTCAGCCTCGAAGCTTTCGCAGGTCTGTGGTCCGGGAAGAAAACTTTCGGTTTCCAGGCCTTCCGAATATACCACCTGATGGCGGTCAAACATCAGATGTACATATTCGACATCGCCGCCTTCGCGGCGTGTGACACTGCGGTCGTTAACCAGATCGCGCGCGGCAACCAAAACTTCGGCTTCGCCAAATAGAATTTCGGCCAGATTGTCGCGGATGAGAATTCGGTGCAGTGGGGACACCAGCAAATCGCGGTGTTCGCCAAAGGTGTTCGCACGAATGTGGATGGGTGCGAAT
>JAPKCR010000706.1 GCA_026421135.1 Sulfitobacter sp.
AAAGGATGCTGTGCGAAATGGTCGGGTCCGATGTTATTTCAACCGACACGACATTCCGGTGGGAAATGCCGTCTGCATCGGCCATCACGGGCCGTTTGTCCGGCTCCAGGACATCAAAACGCACCTTCGCCGTTATAGGCAAAAGCGCCCCACGCCACCGTCTGGGCCGGAATGCTGCAACAGCAGTTAGCGCCAGCACGTCGGCACCGATCGGCAGGATCGGCCCATGCGCCGAATAGTTATATGCCGTTGAACCCGCAGGCGTCGCCAAAAGCGCGCCATCGCAGACCAGTTCTTCCATGCGCACGCGCCCGTCGACGCTGATCCGCAGCTTTGCGGCTTGCGGCCCTTCGCGAAGCAGCGCCACTTCATTCAGTGCCAGCCCATGGGACACAGTACCGTCTGCGTGGGTCGCGACCATAACCAAGGGGTTAATCACCGCTTCCTCGGCGGCATCCAGTCGGTCAGTCAACGCGTCCTCAGCGTATTCGTTCATCAAAAACCCGATGGTGCCGCGGTTCATTCCATAGACGGGCACGCTCAGCGCCTGCGTGTCATGCAAGGTTTGCAACATAAAACCGTCGCCACCCAAGGCGACAATGACCTGCGCCTCGGATACGGGCACGTTGCCATATCTTTCGCTTAGCTTTTGCAAGGCGGCTTGCGCGTCGTCGGCACGGCTAGCGGCAAAGGCGATCTTCATGGGCACAAGTTTCCAATCGGGAATATTCAAACCCGAAAGAAACACATTATCCATCGGTCTACCAGCTTTGCCGTTTATGTCGTCAGGTGCGACGGAATACGACCTTCACCCTACGTTCTGTTTCCGCTAGATAGCCCACAACTGATACCCTTGTTCAAAGGAACACCCAATGTCCGGTTTCTTCACCAAATCCTTGTCACAAGCAGATCCTGCGATTTTCAAGTCCATCACAAATGAGCTGGGTCGCCAGCGCAACGAGATCGAATTGATCGCGTCCGAAAACATTGTCTCTGCCGCAGTGATGGAAGCGCAAGGCTCGGTGATGACCAACAAATACGCCGAAGGCTATCCGGGCCGGCGTTATTATGGCGGCTGTGAATTCGTGGATGTGGCTGAAAACCTCGCGATTGAACGCGCCTGCAAATTGTTTGATTGCGCCTATGCCAACGTTCAGCCGAACTCGGGCTCACAAGCAAACCAAGGCGTATTTCAGGCCCTCTTGCAACCCGGCGATACAATCCTTGGCATGTCCTTGGACGCAGGCGGCCACCTGACCCACGGCGCAAAGCCCAACCAGTCGGGAAAATGGTTCAACGCGATTCAATACGGCGTGCGCAAGGAAGACAACTTGCTTGACTATGATCAGGTCGAGGCATTGGCAAAAGAGCACCAGCCGAAGATGATCATCGCCGGTGGTTCTGCCATTCCGCGCCAGATCGATTTCAAACGCATGCGCGAGATTGCTGATATGGTCGGGGCCTATCTGCACGTCGACATGGCCCACTTTGCGGGTCTCGTGGCAGCGGGTGAACACCCCTCGCCCTTCCCCCACGCGCATGTGGCAACCACAACTACGCATAAAACCCTGCGCGGCCCGCGCGGCGGCATGATCCTCACCAATGACGAGGCGCTTGCGAAAAAGTTCAACTCCGCCATCTTCCCCGGCATCCAGGGTGGTCCGCTGATGCATGTCATCGCGGCTAAAGCCGTTGCCTTTGGCGAAGCGCTCCAGCCAGAATTCAAGACCTACATCAAGCAGGTCGTCAAAAATGCCCAAGCCCTCAGTGACCAGCTGATCAAGGGCGGGCTCGACACCGTGACGCACGGCACCGACACGCACCTGCTTTTGGTCGATCTGCGCCCTAAAGGTGTAAAGGGCAACGATACCGAAAAAGCATTGGGCCGTGCCCATATTACCTGCAACAAAAACGGTGTACCTTTTGATCCCGAAAAGCCAACTGTCACCTCGGGTATCCGCCTTGGTTCCCCCGCCGCAACAACCCGTGGCTTTGGCGAGGCTGAATTCCGTCAGGTCGCCGATTGGATCATCGAAGTCGTCGATGGCCTTGCCGCGAACGGCGCTGATGGCAACGCAGCCGTCGAAGCTAAGGTAAAGGCCGAGGTTGACATGATGGCAGATTTCGCTATCGAGC
>JAPKCR010000707.1 GCA_026421135.1 Sulfitobacter sp.
CGATTTCATCTGCCTACGCCAGTTGGCTGTCCTCGGGTCTATGCGGAAGTGGTTTCAGATAGACCCGAACGGCTTGCACTCCAGGTTCTGCATCCAGGAGAGATCCGGGTGCTGCTGGAACAAGTGGCTGGCCGCCCTGATCTCGTTCATTCGGGCCGATGTCATCTTTGATCCGTGATCGCCCAGAAGAACGGCCGGTGCCATTTCTCCTGGCGCGTCGTCCTCATTCATATCCCAGATATAATTTTCGAGTAAAAGCATGCCGAAACCGTTGAAATGGAGGCTGAATATCGAACCGTTTTCCGCAACGGAGTTGTAGTATTCAACCACGCGTATTGTGGGCACTTCCAACGCGACAATTCCCGCCATGGCCTGCAATCTGATGTCACTGCGGGGGAACTGCTTGTGCAACGTTAACTGCCCGTCTGCGCGGACGACTGATGCAAGTAGGGTTGATCGGGGTTCGAAGAATCCGTCATTAAACAGGGAGTGCTGCATCAGCATGCCTGTAAGGTCGCCGTCTTGGGCGGAGCCAAGGTCGGTAAAATTCTGGTTTGCGGCCTTCTCAAAATTGGCGGAAAAGACATGCGATGTCGCAATCATTGGTGGAACCATGAGCTTTGCAGGAGCGGCGTCGGTGTCGAGAGAGGCGCTGAGCGTCCAGCTGCCGCCCGACAGGTCCGCTTCTTTCTTCAAGGAATTGCAGACGCCTTCCAAAGTCGATGCTTCGCGGCCCGGCTCCAACGCGGCGCACAACAGGAGCGCCGTCTGCAGGAAAGCGAATTGCATCGCAGTCTGCGCATGCCAACCTTCAGCGCGGGCAATTTCTTGGATTTCGCTATGGCAGAGGTTTGTCATTTCATAGCGCGTGTTCAGCACGGGTCGACATCCAATAATATTCTGATGATCAGATTTCTTGTAGTCCAGAGCGTCCCGCAGCGCAGGGTATTCAGAATCCGCTATGATTGCTTGGTATGACGCCGCAATCTTTTTGAATTCTACGGCAGGATTTGCCCCACAATCTGCGGCAAAACGGCTTCCAGATTCAATCAAAGCATCGGTCAGATTCGAAAGCCGGCCATAGCCAAAAAAATGGTCCGGGTAGTATGTGGCGATAAGTGTCGAGATGGCGCGGCTGGTGAGAGTAGTCATTGGTTTTTCCTTTTTGGGTTCAGGAGCAGGCTGTTGCCGCTCGATGACCCTAAGGTTTGTCTGGCATCCAAATCAGAGAAATGGATTTGATACATTTTTTTTTGAGGGCCGCGAAATCTGGCCCACGGAACTTGCGACAAAACCGGCTCCAACCTTTGAGTTTAAAAGCAGAGGAAGGGCCATGGGGTCCGAGACCTCCGATCTGTCTGTGCGCTTGTCATGCCGCACCGACAGATCGAAGGCTCTTCCCCCTGAGGCTTCTTGGAGGTGCGGCATTCCCTCACCTAAAAAGGAGCCGTCGCATGACCGACCGCATTCAAAACCAACCAACCGCGTGGCAATCTGACCTCAAGCCCAACCATATCGTCGCATTCCGTTTTCCCCACGAACGCAAAAGTAGCGTGGGCCCGAAAGTGCGTCCGACGCTCGTTCTCGACGTGCTGACAATTGGTGAAGAGCGCTATGCCGTGCTGGCATATGGCACATCCAGTCCTCGCCGCCGGTCACATGATTTGCTGGTGCCAGTCACCTGTTCAGCGGAGCTTGAAGCGGCTTCCCTCAATGCCCCGACCAAGTTTGACGGCGCACGCCGCATTCTGGTGCCTCTTTCGGATGCAGGGTTTTCGAGCAATCGTAAGCTTAACACGCCCGTTCTGGGCCAGTTGACCGGGACCTCAGCGGACCGGGGCGCAACCGTGCGCCGATGTATCCGCCAAGCGGCACGTCCGCGGCGCGCGTCCCTATACCATCGGCGGCAGCGCGATCACGGGCACCAGGCTGACACTGACGTGCATCAGTTCCGCACAATGACACAAGCACAGGAGGCCTATCATGTCTGAACACACCCTCGACTATGACCCGCTCCAGGAGCAGATCCGTGCTGCACTGTCGCGTGCCGCAGGTGTGGCCCGTGATCTCGAAGCGATAGTGCCGCACGTCCCAAGGACCTGCCATCGTTTGATCAGCGGCCTCGATCAGGACCTG
>JAPKCR010000079.1 GCA_026421135.1 Sulfitobacter sp.
GATCTTTGCTTTGATCAGGGCCAGAAAACTGGCGGCAACGACCCCGCCCAAAACCGGTGAGATAACCCAACTTGCTGCAATCATGCTCATCGATGGCCAGTTGACGGCCGTTAAGCCCGCAGCAGCGATACCAGCGCCCAACACACCACCAACGACCGAATGGGTCGTGGATACAGGTGCGCCGACCCAAGTGGCCAAGTTGACCCATAGTGCAGAGGAGATCAGCGCGGACATCATGGCCCAGATAAACACCTGCGAATCCGCAACCGATGTGGGATCAATAATCCCCTTTGAGATGGTCGAGACAACATCCCCCCCAGCCAGCAATGCCCCGGCGCTTTCGCAAATGGCGGCAATTAGGATTGCGCCGCCCATGCTAAGTGCCTTGGCCCCCACGGCTGGACCCATATTGTTGGCAACGTCATTGGCCCCGATATTGACAGCCATATACGCACCAAAAGCCGCAGCGGCGATCACTACATAATTGGAGGATGAATACCCTAGGAAAATGCCCGCAGCGAGCGCTGCAAATACGATGAATGCCAGTGCTATGCCAAAACCGACCATCGGACGTGCAGCATAGGTTGCGGCCTGTTCCACACGGGAGATGCGATGCAAATCAGTGTCTAGGGTCTTCCACTGCTGGCCTTTGGGGGCGTCGCTCATAGCTGCTCCGATCGTGATGATTGGCGCGTCCTGCCAGAAACGGGACAGCTATACAAGTCAGACCGCAAAAACCGGATCGGTGCCGGGGTGCGGATTAAAACGACCGAAGAATGTCTTGAAGCTCAGGCTCGTCTACAAGCTCGGCAGCCACGGCCGGGGCGAACCACTTTCGCTTGCGTTCATTCACCTCTGGATACTTATCCTCGAGGTTGCGCACACGCGTCAGATACACCTGCGCATTTACAGGCGTGGTTAGCCCGTGATCCAGACGCTTGTTATAGTCATAGAATCCCATTGGATCGCTCTCGATGTCAGCTTTTGAAACGCCGGCCTCTTCCCATGCTTCTTGCAGGGCGGCCTCGGCACCATCAAGCCCGTCCACAGGCCAGCCTTTTGGTACAATCCAGCGTCCGGTGTCCCGACTTGTGATCAGCAACACCTGTTTACCTTCGGGAGTTTCGCGATAGCACAGCGCGGCAACTTGCAGCCGCTTGGGCCGTCGCCACATAGGAAGGAACATGTCCTCCCATGCGCGTTTGAATACGTGCATCATCTTAGATCACCTGCCAATAGATACGTTTCTTTGTTTTATGCGTAATCAGTAAACGATTTTTTAAAAGAAATCAATTTCATAGCCCCTAAACCCTTGCGGGCTGTGTCTACGCGCTCCACCTTGGGGCTATCGTCTTGAAAGGGATATAGTTATGAATGACCGCAAAACCAGTGCTGACATCGGGGTTTTCGGATTGGGTACGATGGGCAGTGCGCTTGCGCTGAACCTTGCGGACCATGGGTTCAAAGTCGCAGTCAGCAACAAGGAAGCCGACTGGATTGAACCGTTCGTGCAAAACGCCGGAAAGCTTGAGGCGCAGTTTATCGGCGCAGCCGATCTGGCTGATTTTGTTTCTGCTATTTCCCGCCCACGCAGCATTCTTTTCATGATTCCGTCGGGTGCGCCGATGGATGCAATGATCGATGCGATCTTGCCGCATCTTGAACCCGGCGACACGATCATCGATGGAGGCAATGCTGATTTCCACGATACCCGTCGGCGGTCGGCTGCGATTGAAAAGACCGGGTGCCATTTTGTTGGCATGGGCGTTTCCGGTGGAGCGGACGGCGCGCGGCATGGTCCGTCCCTCATGGTCGGCGGCACGAAAGAAAGCTGGCAGCAACTGCGCCCTATGGTCGAAGCTATTGCGGCCAAATTCGAAGGGGACCCTTGCGTTGACCATCTGGGTCCTGACGGCGCGGGGCATTTCGTTAAGACGGTGCATAACGGTATTGAATACGCAGACATGCAGATCATTGCCGAAGTTTACGGCATCCTGCGCGATGCGGACGGTCAGACGGCCCAGGACATCGGCTCGTTGTTCGAAAGCTGGCAAACCGGGCCGCTCAGCTCTTATCTGATCGAGGTGTCAGCGGCCGCGTTGCAAACCGTTGATGCCGAAACAGGCCGCCCATTGGTTGATGTCATTTTTGATCAGGCAGGTCAAAAAGGCACTGGCCGCTGGACATTGATAGAGGCACTAAAAGTGGGGCAATCGGCCAGCACAATCGAGGCGGCAGTCGGTGCGCGGGGCTGGTCGAGTGAAAAAGCATCACGACTGATCGCCGAGCCGCTATTGGCCTCTGATGCACAAGCAACATTGGTGGCCGATCCGGCTGACCTTGAATATGCGTTGTTGGCCGCGCGCATCATCTCCCACGCTCAGGGTTTTCGCATTCTCGCGGCGGCATCTGATGAATTCGCGTGGGATCTGGACATGGCCCGCATTTCCGAGATTTGGCGCGCAGGCTGCATTATCCGATCGGCGCTTCTGGATGATTTCGCCAACGCCTTTCGCACTGATTTACCCGCGGGTGAACTGATCCTTGCACCCGCTATCCGTGATCTGCTGGACGGATCCATTGGCGCATTGCGACGGGTCGTGGCATCGGCGGTATTGTCTGGGGTTGCGGTTCCTGCGCTGAGTGCTTCGCTGGCGTGGTATGACACCATCAGACGCGGGCGGGGGACTGCGAACCTGATCCAGGCCCAACGGGATTTCTTTGGGTCGCACGGGTTTGCGCGTTTGGATCAGGATGGGCAACATCACGGCGATTGGAAGGCAATCGCAACGAACTAGGCCGCGAACGGGTCAACGGGATAGCCAACATGGGACAGATACAACCCATGGGGTGGTGACACTGGGCCACAGGCTTGGCGGTCGCGTGCGTCCCGCATTTTCTTCACGTCATCGGGGCGAAGCGACCCCGCGCCAACCCGTTCCAGCGTCCCCACAAAGCTGCGAACCTGATTGTGCAGAAACGACCGGGCGCGCACATCAAAATGCAGTTCTGGCCCGCTGGTCGTGTCGACCCATTGCATATCCAAACGATCAACGGTCTTAATTGGAGTGATGGATTGGCAAATTGTCGACCGGAATGTCGTAAAATCATGCCTGCCCAGCAAGTGGTCGGCTCCCTCGCGCATGGCGTCCAGATCGAGGGTCTTTTCACGTTCCACACCAATCCGGCCTGATGGGTAACTGGTGCCCGCCGCACAAGGATACGGAACAGATAGCGCCGTTCTTGTGCAGAAAACCGGGCGTGGAATGTCTCATCCACTTGCACGCAGTCCACAATCGCCACTGGATGCGGCTTCATGTGGTAGTTTAATGCTTCGGACAGCCGAAAAGGCGTCCATTCACGCTCCAAGTCGCAATGCGCCACCTGCGCCATCCCGTGAACGCCTTTGTCCGTGCGCCCTGCCGCTGCGATATTGTGGTCGCGGGGTTCAATCTTGGCCAGTGCAGCCTCGATCACGCCCTGCACTGACGGCACGTCGTTCTGACGTTGCCATCCATGAAAGGGGCCGCCGTGGTATTCGATTTTCAGGGCATAGCGATACATGGCGCGGGCTTAACGCGGGCTGTGGCTTCTGGCAATCCCTGCACCCCATGCTTATGTTCGGTTTTAACAGCAAGATAAGGGCGGGCGCGGGCTTTGGTACTCTCAAGAATTGCCGACGAGATTTGGCGGCAGGTGGAAAATGTCCAAGATGGCGTGTCCGAGGTTTTTTTTGAACCTGTTATCCGGCTGGGCGTCACCGGATTAGCACGGTCTGGCAAGACGGTCTTCATTACCTCGCTCGTGGCGAACCTCTTGGACAGGGGCCGCATGCCGGGTCTTCTTGCCGCGTCCGAGGGCCGCATAGAGGCCGCATTTTTGCAGCCCCAGCCCGACGATACCGTGCCGCGCTTTGAATATGAAAGCCACCTTGCCGCTTTGACAGGTCCGACGCCCCATTGGCCCGACAGCACCCGCGCCATATCGGAACTGCGCTTGTCCCTGCGGGTGCGTCCCAAAGGGTTGCTGGCGGGGTTTCAAGGGCCGCGCACGATCCATCTGGATATCGTCGATTATCCCGGGGAATGGCTGCTGGATCTAGCGTTGATGGATGTGGATTACGCCGAATGGTCCGCGCAGGTTCTCAAGCGGATCGAGAAACGGGATGAAGCGGCTGGGTATCGCGCGTTGGTCGCTGACACGGATCCGATGGCGAAACTTGATGAACCAACAGCGCAAGGCCTTGCCGCGAGTTTCGCCGATTATTTGCAGACGGCGCGGGCCAACGGCTATTCCGATTGTACCCCAGGCCGGTTCTTATTGCCCGGTGATCTTGCTGGGTCACCTGTACTGACATTTGCACCCTTGCCAGGTGGTGATGGCTCGCGCGGGTCGCTGTTGCGCGAAATGGCGCGGCGTTTCGAGGCGTATAAACGCAAAGTTGTTCAACCGTTTTTTCGCGACCACTTTGCCAAGATTGACCGACAGGTCGTGTTGGTCGATGCCCTTGGCGCGATAAATCAGGGGCCCCGCGCGGTTGAAGATCTGCGTGCCGCGATGAGCGAAATCCTAAGCAGCTTTAAACCCGGTCGTAACGGTTTTTTGACGCAAATTCTGCGTGGTAAACGGGTCGAAAAGATCTTGTTCGCCGCGACCAAAGCCGATCATTTACACCACTCCCAACACCCAAGCCTGACCGCCATCATGGAGGCATTGACCCGCGACGCCCGTGACCGGGCGCGATTCGCAGGTGCAGGCACGTCCGCGATGTCGCTGGCATCGTTGCGGGCCACGACCGAGGCGTCGATGCAGCATGATGGCGAGACCCTTGAGGTCGTGCGCGGCAGCCTGCTTGAGACGGGAAAAGAGGCGGCATTTTATCCGGGTGAGTTGCCTAAGGATCCTGCGCATCTACTAAGCCCAGCACGGGCTGGTGCGGAAAAATGGCTCGATCAGGACTACAAAATCATGCGCTTTTCCCCTGCCAAGCTGAGCCTGCGCCCCGGCGATGGGCCACCCCACATCCGGTTGGACAAGGCCGCCGAGTTTTTGATCGGGGACAAGCTGTGACACTGGACGATTTTGGGATTGGCCCTGCGCACGCACTGGATGCTGGGACCTTGGCCGATGTGATGGCCCGCGCGAATGCAGGTCTGCGATGGCTTCCCCGCGTCCACAGTGGTGCCGAGGAAATTGCCACTTTGGGTGACATGATCGACGCCGGCTGGGTCGAGGTTGCGCGGTCAAAGGGCGTGATCGTGGGTTTCCTCTCGCGGCGTGAGGCGGAAATTCACGGGCTCTATCTGCACCCCATCGCGCAAGGCAAAGGCATCGCCCGCGCCTTGATGCAAAACGCAAAGAGTGCACGGGATGATCTGGGGCTATGGAGCTTTGAAGCAAATGCACGGGCATCGCGGTTTTACCGCAAGGCATCCTTTGTCGAGATTATGCGCAGCGACGGGTCTGGGAACGACTTCGGGTTACCGGATATCCGGTTTGAATGGCAAAAAGGGGCTGTGTGATGGCAAAAGGTCCGATCCTATTTGATCTTGAAGAAGACGCGGAACCACGCCCCTCTGTCTCTGAAGCGCCCCCCGTGCCCGAGGTCGGCATGTCCGCACCCCAAGGGCAGGCGATGCAGATCGCGGCGCGATTGGGAGCGCGCAAACCCTCGAAGCTGGTCAAGCTGTTCTGGTTGTTGTTGACGGCGTTCATCGGGGCATTGGTGTCAATCGCGGCATGGAATTTCATTGCCGGGCTGATGGCCAGCTATCCCTTAGTCGGGTTGGTTATGAGCGTCCTAATCGCTTCATTGCTGTTGGTTTTGGCGTTGCTGTGCCTGCGCGAGCTTGCAGCTTTTAGCCGGTTGGCGCGGCTGGATGGTTTGCACCACGACGTGGGCGAAGCGATGGCGCAAGATGATTTGAAGGCGGCCCGATCCGTGACGGATCGGTTAGTGGGGCTTTATAAGGGGCGTGAAGACACCCGTTGGGGTCGTGACCGTCTGGCCGAACTGCGCGAAGATCAGCTGGATGCCCATAGTTTGCTGGCGTTGGCAGAGACGGAATTGCTAGGCCCGCTGGACATCGCCGCCAGCCGGGAGGTCGAGGCCGCCGCGCGCCAAGTGGCGACGGTGACCGCATTGGTGCCGCTGGCGCTGGCCGATGTGGCTGCGGCCCTGACCAGCAACCTGCGTATGATCCGGCGCATCGCTGAAATCTATGGCGGGCGGTCTGGGTTTTTTGGGTCGTGGCGGCTGACGCGGGTCGTGATGTCGCATCTGGTGGCAACCGGCGCGGTTGCGGTGGGCGATGATATGCTTGAGCCAATTTTGGGTGGAACGATGCTGGCCAGACTTTCGCGGCGGTTTGGCGAGGGGCTGGTAAACGGTGCGCTGACGGCACGGGTTGGTGTCGCCGCAATGGAAGTGTGTCGCCCGATGCCGTTTTCTCAAGGCCGCAGACCCAAGGTGCGCAGCATCATAAAACGGGCTTTGTCAGGGTTGTTCGGAAAGGGTTCGCAACCTGAAGGTTGATTGGGGGCCTGATTGGGGCACCGCCTAAAACCCTGCGTTATTTAAGAGCCAGAGAGCGGAGGGGGTGGGGGCTTGTCGCTTGGTGTGGTGAGGCATATAAGGCGCGCATGAACCGGATATCCGTGATCATTATTCGAATTATTTTCCCGGCGCTCTGATTTGACGAGACGCCGGGCCTTAGGTGTTCGAGATACTCGCACCGCAGCTGACCACCCCTTTTTTATCCGTTTGCCAAAGGACGCCCCACATGTGCGCCGACACCCCCGAAACAGTTGACTACAAATCCACGCTGAACCTGCCAAAGACCGATTTCCCGATGCGTGCAGGGCTGCCCAAGCGCGAGCCTGAATGGTTGGCGCAGTGGGAAAAGATCGGCGTTTATGACCGTTTGCGTGAAAAAGAAGGGCGCACGCCGTTTACGCTGCATGATGGTCCGCCCTATGCGAACGGGCATCTGCACATTGGTCACGCGCTGAATAAGACGATCAAGGATATGATCGTGCGCAGCCATCAAATGATGGGTCGTGATGCGCGTTACATCCCCGGTTGGGATTGCCACGGTCTGCCTATCGAATGGAAGATCGAAGAGCAGTATCGCCAGAAGGGTAAGAACAAGGACGACGTGCCGATCAATGACTTCCGCGCCGAATGCCGCAAGTTTGCCGCTGGCTGGGTCGATGTGCAGCGCGAAGAATTCAAGCGCTTGGGCATTACCGGCAATTGGGCCGATCCGTATTTGACGATGGATTTCCACGCCGAGCGTGTGATCGCCGAAGAATTCATGAAGTTCCTGATGAATGGCACGCTCTATCAGGGTTCAAAGCCTGTAATGTGGTCGCCCGTTGAAAAGACCGCGTTGGCAGAGGCCGAGGTCGAGTACCACGACAAGGAAAGCTTTACGATCTGGGTGAAGTTCAAGGTTGTGGGGACGGGTGACGCTACGCTGGACGGTGCGCAGGTCGTGATCTGGACAACGACACCGTGGACGATTCCAAGCAACAAAGGCGTCGTCTACGGCGAAGGCATTGCCTATGGCCTGTACGAAGTAATTGGCCGCCCGGAGGAATCGTGGGTCAATATCGGTGATCGCTATCTTTTGTCCGATTCTATGGCGATGGATGTCTTTGGCCGGGCGCGTCTGGATGAAATCATGGTGCGTCGTCTGTGCGATGTGTCACAGGATGATTTGGCTAAAATCAGCTTGCAGCACCCGCTGGCAGGAGCCGAAGGCGGCAATGGCGAATGGGATGATCTGCGCGACTTCCGCGCCGCTGACTTCGTGACCGACACCGAAGGCACAGGTTTTGTGCACTGCGCGCC